>JBGSKB010000565.1:0-4622 GCA_041741395.1 Melioribacteraceae bacterium | reverse complement strand
TAAAAGGAGTTGGTGCAAGAGGAAATATTAAAATTCCGATTTCATTATTAACCCAAATTATTCATGTAAGAATGAAAGAACTTTTTACCTTGATTGATAATGAACTTAGGCAAGCTGGATTAAAAAATAAAATAAAAGCCGGAATTGTTTTAACTGGTGGAGGTTCACTATTAAGCGGTGTAACAGAATTAGCGGAATCTGTTTTTGGACTTCCAGCAAGAATTGGCGTTCCATTGGATTTAGGTGCTGGTTTATCAAATGAAATTGAAAGTCCGGAATTTGCAACTGTTGCTGGATTAATTAGAGGAATGCCGGGTACAACAAGTTCACAAGCAATGTTTACAATTAAAAATAAAACAAATATAAAGAACTTAGGAATTTCCAAGTTCTTTAAAAAAGTACAAGAATTTTTTGACGAATTATAAATAATACAACAAGGAGGAATCATGCCCAGTTTTGTAACACTTGATAAGGAAGATATGCTGTCAGCCAAACTTAAAGTAGTAGGCGTTGGCGGCGGCGGCTGTAATGCAATTGAAAGTATGATGCAGCGTGGTCTTAAAGGAGTTGAATATGTGGCGGTAAATACAGATGCTCAAGTTCTAAAAATGAGTAGCGCAAATCATAAAATTCAAATAGGAAATAATATTACGAGAGGATTAGGTGCTGGTGCTGATCCCAATGTTGGTCGCAAGGCAATTGAAGAAGACAGAGAAAAGATTACTAAAATTCTTGAAGGCAGTGATATGGTTTTTGTTACTGCAGGTATGGGTGGCGGAACTGGAACAGGCGGAGCTCCAGTTGTTGCTTCAATTGCAAAAAGTTTAGGTGCATTAGTTATCGGAATTGTTACAAAACCATTCAAGTGGGAAGGTAAACGAAGAATGTTAAATGCCGATGAAGGAATTCATGATTTAAGAAGAAGTGTTGATAGCTTAATCGTAATTCCAAATGATAGATTGTTAAGTATTTTAGATAAAACTGTTTCGGCTAGAACAGCGTTTGAAAAACCGAATGAAGTTCTTTACGAAGCAACAAGAGGAATTGCTGATATTATTACAATCCCCGGAATTATAAATGTTGATTTTGCAGATGTAAGATCTGTAATGAATGCAAGCGGTGAGGCTTTAATGGGAGCCGGAACCGCAAGCGGAGAAAACAGAGCAATTGAGGCTGCGCAAAAAGCAATTTCATCACCTCTTCTTGATGGAATTAGCATAAAAGGTGCAAAAAACATTTTATTAAATGTTACTGGCTCTGATGATCTAACAATGCAAGAAATAGATGAAGGCAATAAAGTTATTTATGAAGCTGCCGGTGAAGAAGCGAATGTAATTTTTGGCTGGGTTGCAAAAGATGAAATGAATGATAGCGTTTCTTATACTGTAATTGCAACCGGATTTGGTGCCAGTGCTAAAAAAGAACGTAAAATTATTAATGATAAAAAAGATCAAGTTGAAGAAAAAGACAAAAGATTTGCGGGTTATACTGTTGAAAATTTTGAGCTTCCAAGTGCACCGGAAGAATTGGACACACCTACAATTTTTAGAGTAAAAGGTACAAACAGAATTTTATCTGAAGAAAATCTTGTACCAAGAAGCGGATTTAAAATTGATCAGTTAGATGCATTTGACGGTGTACAAGTTGAAGATAAAAAAGATGATAAAAAGAATAGAGGTGGTTCCTCATTTTTAAGAATGATGATGGATTAAAATTTATTTTTTTTAATATAGGCTGTCGTTGATTTCATCCTTGTTGTGGTAATCTCGTCAATTACCATCCGAAATCAGTACAGCCTTTTTTTATGCAAAATTAAAAATAATTTTACAATTTTTAATTACGCCAAATTTCGGTAAATTTATCGCTTAAATGAAATCAATTTTATGAAAAAAGTAATCTTCATATATTTATTTTTGACAATATCTTATTTTAGTCAATCAGAATCTCAAGTTGGTTGGATAGCAAAATTTGGCGGTGCCGGAGGATTTTCACCGATAATTTTATTCCCAAATTATGATGAAGTTAATCTTCAAATAGCCAAACTTGGCATGAATAATTTAAGCGGTCCTTTATATGCTTGGGGCGGAAGCGGATATGCTTATGTTATGTTAATTGATAATCTAAGATTAGGTGGAATCGGTTTTAGCGGATTTCAAACTGAAAAATCAGCTGTTAATTCATTTGAAAATGAAATTGAATATTCTTTGGGTGGAGGTGCAGCAACTATTGAATATACTTTACCTTTTGTAAAAAAAATTGCACTTTCAGTTGGAATTATGCTTGGCGGTGGTGAATTAGAAATTGATATCTATCAAAATAAAAACGAAAATAACTGGGATGATATTTGGAATTTGACGAATAATGGCATTGACCAAAATAAAAATTATCAAATATCAAATTCATTTTTTCTGTTAGCTCCAACAATAAATGCTGATATTCCGGTTACAAGATTTCTAGCAGTCAGAGCCGGATTAGGATATCAAATTGCAATTGGTAATAATTGGGAAATCGCAAATCAACAAAAAATAATTAACGTTCCTTCTGGATTAAACGGAAATAGCTTCTTTATTCAGACTGGAATTTTTATAGGACTTTTTGCTTTTTAATTTTATGAAAACAATTTTAGTTACCGGCGGCGCCGGTTTTATAGGAAGTAATTATATCAATTCTGTTCTAAGCGAACGAGATGATATAAAAATTGTAAACATTGATAAACTTACATATGCGGGAAATCTTGAAAACCTTATTCAGGTAGAAAATAATTCTAACTACACTTTTGTAAAAGGTGATATCACAAATAAAGAATTTGTCGATTATCTTTTTCAAAAATATAAATTTAATTATGTTGTTAATTTTGCTGCTGAATCCCATGTTGATAGAAGTATTCTTGGTTCGGAAATATTTTTTACAACAAATGTTATTGGCACAAATGTTTTACTTGAAGCCGCAAAAAGATATAATGTTGAAAAGTTTTTACAAGTCTCAACAGATGAAGTTTATGGAAGTTTGGGAGAAACCGGATTGTTTACTGAGCAAACACCATTATCGCCAAATAGTCCCTATTCATCAAGTAAAGCTTCAGCAGATATGATGGCACTTTCCTTTTATCATACTTATGGATTACCGGTTGTTATTACAAGATGCTCAAATAATTATGGACAATTTCAATTTCCGGAAAAATTAATTCCATTAATGATTATAAATGCGTTGAATAATAAAAAGCTTCCAGTCTATGGTGATGGATTAAATGTGAGAGATTGGATTTACGTAATTGATCACAACAAAGCTATTTCACTTGTGTTGGAAAAAGGGAAAGTTGGTGAAGTTTATAACATCGGTGCTAGCAGAGAAATGAAAAATATTGATATTGTAAAATTGATTTTGAAAAAGTTAGAAAAAGATGAATCTTTGATTGAATATGTAAAAGATAGACTTGGTCATGATAGAAGATATGCAATAGATTCATCAAAAATACAAAATGAATTAGGTTGGTCACCAAAATTTGACTTTGAAAATGCTATAGAAAATACGATAGATTGGTATTTACAAAATAAAAATTGGTGGGAAAAAATTATTTCCGGCAATTATAGAAATTATTATCAAACACAATATGGACAGAGATAAAGCTTATGGTTAGAGGATTTTCAATAATATTTATACGTATATTTTTCGTTTTATTTTTTTTCAACCTTTCTGCCCAAGATATGAAGAACAATAGCTCAACTTCCCAATTACAAGCTATGTATCTAATAAACGTAACAATCGGCGGTGATTTTCCTTTAAGCGGTTCCTATTCTGCATCAAGAACAGAAAGAGTAGATCAACTTATAACAAGAATCTCTCTTCAATTTAAAGCGGAAATCCTAAGTTCTACGACTGATGAGAAATTGCTAAACTTAATTAGAAAGAATAGTGATAACTTTTCAAAAAGAAATATAATTCTTAGAAGATTTTCGGGAGAAGAAATAAAATTAGATTTAATAAAATTTAGACTAACCGGTGATTTCTCAAATAATCCATATTTGATGAATGATGATGTAATTATTTTCCCTCCTTTTGATATAGAAAAGAATTTTGTATTTATAACTGGGGCTGTTAATAGAGAAATTCGTTATGAATTTGTTGAAGGTGAAAAATTATCCGATGCAATTTTTATTGCACAAGGATTAAATCCGGCATATACAAATGTTGATAGCGCACATATTTCAAGACTTTCAAATAACGGTGAAGTTGAAACTTTGTTAAAAGTAAAAATTAGTGATAATCCTATTTTACAAAGAGGTGACCGAATTAATATTTTAGGTGACGAATATCAAAAAAATAATTATAATGTTTTAGTTTTAGGTGAAGTTAAAAGACCTGGTAAAATATTTATTTCTAAAAACAATACAACAATTTCTGAAGTAATAAATAGAGCAGGCGGCTTAACAGAAAAAGCATCATTAAAATTTGCTGAAATATTAAGAAATTATAATACTGTTTCAATATTAAAGAAAAAGGTTTTAACTGAAAATGAAGAAGGTATACAATTTACTTTTGATCAAGAAGAACAATTATTAAGATTAAAAGAAACTGAAGTTTTAAAAATGTATAGAACGGCAGATATAACCTTAGAGGACACT
>JBGSKB010000564.1:0-2895 GCA_041741395.1 Melioribacteraceae bacterium | reverse complement strand
TTCAAATTTTATTGGAGCAAGTTATTTTGTATCAAGATATTATTTCCCGGAATTAAATAATTATCAATTAAGAGTAAGTTATTTCCCTTCAAAAGAAATGTTGAATGGGGACAAACCGGATAATAATATTTCCGATGATTATGAAGGTCAGAAAATGTGGCTTGCATTTAGAATGAAGAATTTATTGCCAAAAGAAATTTCAGAATATTGGCCATCTTTCTTAATGTTATCTGCCGGATACTTTGTTAGCGGAATTGGAGATTATTCAAGCAAGAAATCAATTGAAACTTATTATTATTTGGCATTTGATATTGATGCAGAAACAATTCCACTTTACGGTAAGTTTTGGTCATTCATAAAAAACACATTAAATTATATTCATTTTCCAATGCCCGGAATTCAGTTTTCCCAAAATGGAATTTCTCTAGCTTTAATTATTTATTGAAATTATGAATTACAGTATTATTATACCAACATTAAACGAAGAGAAATTATTGCCAAATTTGCTTCAATCAATTTGCAATAAAGATTTACAAAATAAATATAAGTACGAAGTAATTATTTCTGATGGCGGAAGCACTGATTCAACAATTGAAATTGCAAAAAAGTTTGGTACTAAAATTCTAAAAAAAAATCCAAATGAAAAACAAAATATTGCAATGGGAAGAAATTTGGGCGCAATAAATTCAGAAGGAAATATTCTAATTTTTTTTAATGGTGATATTGCATTAAAAAATTTTGAAGATATTTTATCAAAGATTGAAAATAAATTTGTGCAAAGTAATTACTTAGCAATGACTTGCAAAGTTGAAGTTTTTCCCCAAGAACAAAAAATTATTGATGTATTTTTTCAGACATTTTACAATTTTCATTTTCACACTTTGAATATTATTGGAATGGGAATGGGAAGAGGTGAGTGCCACATAATTAGGCGAGAAGTATTTAAAAAATTTAACGGATACAACGAAAATCTCGCTGCCGGTGAAGATTTTGATTTATTTAGAAGAATTAGAAAACATGGTAAAATTTTATTTGAGAGAAGTTTAGTAGTTTATGAATCACCAAGAAGATATCGAAAACTTGGGCATTTTAGAATTTTCTTTACTTGGTTAATAAATAGCGTTTATATTATTTTTACAAAAACAGCAAAATCATCTGAATGGGAAGAAGTTAGATAACATCTATGAAAAAATATTTTTTATTCACAATTTTCATTTTACCAATCTCTTTGTTTTCTCAAGTTGGCTATGTTTCAGTTGAAGATGAGATTTATGAATATTTAAATAGAATCAGCACAATTGGAATTATTCAAAATTATAACTCATTTGAAATACCAAAAACAAGGAAAGAAATTTCTGAATATTTAATTGAAATAAATATAAATCAAAAATTGCTTGATGAAATTGATTACCAAAAATTACAAGATTTCTTTTCAGAATTTGAATTGGAAATTTCATCTACTTTAAATAATTCAGAATCACTAATTCCCAATTGGGATTTTAATTATCTGCTTTCTGGAAAAGAAAAATTCTTATACAAATATTCCGACACAAATCAAACGTCGCTCTTTGTTAATTTCATCGGAAAGCTTGATTTTCTTAATCGAAATGAAAATGATCAAAATCTTTCAAGTTTACTTTATAGATTTGGCGGAGAAATTAGAGGATCACTTTTTAACAAAATTGGTTTTTACGTAAATACCACAAATGGTTCATTTTCCGGAAATAAAGATTTAGCGCAAAGTTTTTCATCGTTAAAGTACAATTATAAATTTAATCAAGAAAGCGGCTCGCAGATTGGCGATAGTTATTTTGATGAAACTTCAGCATTTATTTTTTCAGATTTTGATTTTGCAAAAATTAAATTTGGAAATGATAGAAAACTAATTGGTTATGGTTCGCACAAAACAATACTTAGTAATAATGCTCCAAGAATGGAATATGTTGCATTAGACTTAAAATATAATGTTATAAATTTTTCATTTTTTCACGCAAAACTTTTAGGTCCATTTTCTTATGGTTTTGATTCAATTCGCGGTGGAGAAAATTTTGTTGATGATAAATATTTAGCATATCATAGATTAGGATTAGATTTTGGGAAACATTTACAATTCGGTGCCGGAGAAATGATAATTTATGCAAATAGAAATATTGATTTTTCTTATCTGAATCCTTTAAATTTTTACAAAAGTGCGGAGCACGCAAATCAAGATAGAGATAACGCATTTTTATTTTTTGATTTTCAAAATAATTCTATAAATGGATTGAAATTTTATTCAACAATTTTATTTGATGACATTGATTTTGGTAAACTTGGAAGCGGTTGGTACGGAAATCAATCTTTAATAAATTTTGGAGTTTACTCAAGTTTTCTTTATAACATTCTTCCGCTTGATTTTGAAATTCAGTATCTCAAAATTGATCCTTACGTATTTACTCACAGATTTGCAGAAAATAATTTTACAAATTCAAATTTTGGATTAGGAACAGAAATTCCACCAAATTCTTCATCGGGAATTCTCAATTTTTTTTATCGTTTGCATCACAGAGTAAATCTAAATTTGGAATTTAAATATTCAGTACATGGAGCAAATATTCAAGATTCACAAGGAAATATTATAAATTATGGTGGAGATATTTTATTAGGACATAGATTTGGTGATTCTGAAGAAGTTTATCTGCTTAAAGGGGATAAAGAAATATTACGTTCATATTCACTTAATACTCAAATTGAGCCAATGAAAAATTGGATATTTATGTTTAATATAAATTATAATAATAATTCTTTAGCCAGATCACAACATTTAGAAAATTTCTTCACTACTTTCTCTTTATATACTAAAATTTAGTGGAGCATTCCAGTTGACAAAAAAAACTTTCACAATTTTAATTTCTA
>JBGSKB010000563.1:0-11808 GCA_041741395.1 Melioribacteraceae bacterium | reverse complement strand
ATCATCTACAATAATCAATGATGCTAAATTGTATCTCCCTCCCAAACCAATTTCAAGATTATTTAATTTCAAATTTGAGAGAGAAAAAATTGAGATGTTATGAAATTTGCTTCCATCAGAATATAATCCGCGTTTATCGGTAAAGGAATTATTATCAATATTTTTTACTTTTGCCGAACTATTAATAAAATCAAAATAATATTCAATTCCGGAATTTATTTTTAATTTTTCGAAAGGCTGAGATAGCACCAATAAATTTGCTCCCCAAGTATTTATAACATCTTTTTCAAAAGTACTTACTTCTTCAATTAATTTTTTTGTTTTTCGCTCTTCTAATGATTGCTGCCATGATAACGTAAAACTTATATTTTTATAAAATTTATTTTCTGAAAATAATTCACTTTTCAAATATGCTAATTGTCTTATTTGCGGATCAAATTTGTAATATTCATAACCTCTTTCATCAACTTGATCAAAACGATCGACATCATTTTGTCTGAAATATTGATAACTGTAAGTAAGTAAAATATTTTCTTTCAATAAGTGATTATTTTTTAGATTAATAGAATATTCATCATAGGAAGATGGTGATTCTTTCCCAATTCCATTTCCGGCAATAATATCGCCAAAATTTTTGAATGAAAACATTGCTTGATAACCGCTACTTTCCGTAGAATATTCGACAAAAGCATTTGCAGATTTTTCCATATCATCTGACAAATACTTTATTTGCACACCGCCATTTACTTTATTTGCCAAACTAATTCTTGGTGACTTTGAGACAATGTGAACAACTCCGCCAAGAGCATCGCTTCCATATTGAACAGAGCCTGAACCCCGCAAAATTTCTACACGTTTGATTTCAATTAAATTAATTGTATTCAAATATTGATTTGGTCCATACCTAAATGTGGAATTGTTAAGTCTTATTCCATCAACTAAAATTAATGTTTGATTTCCGGTCATTCCTCTTATAAAAGGTGAACCAGCCCCGTGATTTGTTTGCTGCATCCAAACTCCGGTGGTACCGCTTAAAGCCGCAGCAAGATTCATCGGGTTGCTAATGTTTATTTTATTATCTGACAAAATTGAAATTGATTGATTTACAGAATCTAAATTTTCTGCATATAGTGATGTAGAAATTACAACTTCATCAGTTGTAAAACTTATTGGTGATTGAGAGTATAAATTTGAAATTGTGAGAATCGAGATAAAAAATATTATTGTTGAAACATTTATTTGAATTGGCATTTGAATAATTTCCCAAAAATTTATTTGGATAAAAAATGTTGAATAAATGATTTATAAAAATAGAAAAGTTATTTTACCAAAAATTCATATTTGCCGGAAACCAAACTAAATATTGTAAAATTTTCCTTTGATTCTAAAAATTTTATTTCTTCAATTAGATTAACTGGCAAGTTACTTTCATAAATTTCATTGTTAAAAATATTTGGAATAAAAATTTCTGCTGTTGAATTTGCGGGGATTTCTACGTTTAATATAAAATTATCACCACCCTTTTTCCAATCAACACTTAAAGTTCCATTCACAGTTTTAATTGAAGATTTTACAAACGAAAGATTTTCTGGAATGTAAGGTTTAATAATTAATTTTTCATTCCCGGGTTTTTCTTCATCGAAATTTATTCCTGCTAAAGTTTTGTAAAAATATGCATCAATACTTCCAGTCATTACGTGATTGTGAGATTGTTTCAAAGTCCAAAATTCACACATTGTTGTGTATTTTTCAACCATATCACTCCAACTTGGATACCCGGTTTGGGTTGCAAGCAAATATGCAATATCAGCTCTACCATATTTTGTTAATGCATCAATCATATATTTGGAACCAAGAACTCCGGTTGTAAGATGCGCTTTATTTTCTTCAACTATATTTTTAATAAGATTTTCTAAAACAAATTTTTTATCATTCTCCGGAACAAGTTCAAGATATAACGGAAATGAATTTGCCATTTGACTTCCATCATTATAATTTTTTGTTACTGGGTTGTAAAATTTTTGGTTAAATACTGATTTTATTTTTTCTGAAAGAGTTTTAAAATAAATTTCATCATTTGCATAATTTAGAACTTTTGCAATATTTGATAAAATATTTGCATTCCAAAAATAAAATGCAGTTGGAACAGATTCCGGTTCACCTTCATTCCATCCATTTACCAAACTGCCCCAATCACCAATCCAGCCTTTTTTAATAATATAATTTTCAGCAATTGAATTTAGAAATGTCAAATATCTTTTCATTGCGGGATAATGTTCTTTTAAAATTTTTATATCACCAAATTGATTATAATATTTCCAGACAAGAATTAAATAAGTACTACTCCATTCAACTCCTTCATCCCAAATATATGGTCGCGGAGAAATTATTGGAATATCACCATTCTCTAAATTCTGGTTCGATCGAATTCCATTTAACCAATTCATATAAAATTGCGGAGTATCAAAATTAAACATTGCTTCTTCTATTGTAACTTGGGCATCACCAAGCCAGCCAAGTCTTTCATCTCTTTGCGGACAATCCATTGGATAGCCAATCATATTACTTTTTTGCGACCAAACAGTTGACTTGTGAATTTTATTTATAGTTTCATTGCTGCATTCAAATTTTCCGGTATTTTCTATTGCAGTATGAAGAACATGTCCTTCAATATTTTTTATATCAAAATCTTGATCGCTTGAAACTTCAACATACTTAAATCCAAAATATGTAAATTTGGGTTGGAATGTTTCAATTGAATCGCCTTTTAGAATAATACTGTATTGAGCTTTAGCATTTTCATTGCTGGTTGTGTTTATTGTACCGTCTTCATTTATATCTTCTGCAAATTGTAATTTAATTTTAGAATTCTTTTTTCCATGCACAGAAATTTTTACCCAGCCAGCAAAATTTTGTCCAAAATCAAAAACAAACTTATTATCAGAATTTTTGTATTGTTTGGTTGCCTTAAATGTTTGAATAATTTTTACCGCCGGCATTGTGTGTGAGATTAATTTTCCACCTGGAGAGTTTACAATTTTTACATTTTTCCAATTCGAATCATCAAATCCTATTTCATTCCAACCATCAATTTCCAAATTTGCATCATAAATTTCTCCATCATAAATACAATTATATAAAATTGGACCGTTTTCATATTTCCATTTATCCGATGTTGAAATAATTTCAGTTTTGCCATTTTCATATTCAACATGAAGCTGCATTATTGCACGCTTCGCTCCAAACCACTGCATTCTATATGGCTGCCACCATTTTTTATATGGATTAAACCAACCATTTCCCAAATGTATTCCAACCGCATTATTTCCTAAAGTTATATTTTTCGTAACATCATAAGTATCATATAAAATTTCTTTTCTATAATTTGTTTTTGCAGGTGAAAGAAAATGATCACCAATTCTTTTTCCATTTACATATAATTCATAAAATCCTAAACCAGTAACAAACACCCTTGCATTTTTTATTTTGGATTTACATTCAAACTCATTTCTTAAAAGTAGAGATTTTCCTTCATGATTTATTGTATCTGCTAACTGATATTGTTCTTTTGGATCTTGAAAAAATCCGCTTTTAGGAAAATACTCTTCCGATGAATTTGCACCAATCCAATTAGCTTGCCAAATTGTTGAATCTAAAATTGAAGTCCAAAAATCCGTAATTTCACTTTTGAATTGTTGTCCATGTTTATCCCAAATTTGCACATACCAGAAATAATGAGAATTACTTTGCAGACTTTTTCCGTTATAATAAATTTGAGAATTTTCTGAAGTAATAATTTTCCCGGAATTCCATATTTCCTTTGTTAAATCTTGATTTGAATAGACAAATAATTGATACGCTGATTGAAACTGACCGCGAACTTCAGATTTGAGATTCCAGCTAAAACGAGGATTTGATACATCAATATTATTACGTGAAAAAAGGTATTCACATTTTAAATTTTCAATAGTAACATTTCCATTTTCCAAAGAACTTGAAAATGAGTTACCAAAAAAAAAAATATGAATACCTATCCATAAGCAATATATTTTTAGCAAATAATTTTTCCAGAAAAAATATTTATTTTAGACCTCTGAAAAATTAAGATATTGAAATTATTGTCATTTTAAATCTCCAAAAATCGAATGTCATATCTTGCTAATTGTTTAAATTATCAGATTCTTTCGTCGCTTCGATCCACAGAATGACAGTCTCTTTAATTTTTTTTTCGCAAGTACATATTTATTAAGCTAATCCGGGTACATGAATTATTTTTTCAATATTAACTTTTCCAAGTTCATAAACATCCGTACCTAATTTCAAATCAGAATTCATAACTTCATCCCAAGTAACTTCTTTTCCGGAATAAGCTGACATTCTTCCCATGATAGCGCACATAGTTGAAATTGCAGTATTTTCTGCTTCAACAAATGGTTTGTTTTCTCTAATTGCTTTAACTAAATCAATATGTTCTTGCACATAAGGTGAAACTTTAACTGATTCATTTTTCTCAACGCCTTCAATTTGAGGATATTGATATTCCCAAAGAATATTTCCTTTTAAATCGAAAATTTTGTTTCTGCAATTTGTATAACCTTGCGAACCAAATACCAATTCAGAAACATTATCCGTGCAGCCGTTTATTTGTCGGCACATACTATGAACATGCATTCCATTTTCATATTCAAAATCAACACTAAAATTATCAAATTGATCACCGGTTACTCTTCTTTGTCTTGAACCAAAACCAACAGCTTTTATTGGGTGTTTTTCTGTGAACCAATTTATTACATCAATATTATGAACATGCTGTTCAACAATATGATCGCCGGAAAGCCAAGTCCAGTTTACCCAATCACGAATCATATATTCCATTTCACTCCATTCTGGTTGTGGATTTCTAAACCATAACTGACTTTGATTCCAGTAGCAATTTGCTGTAACAATTTCACCAATTTTACCTTCATAAATTTCTTTAAAAGTTGCTACATAATCTCTTTGATGTCTTCTTTGAGTTCCGGTTCCAACTACCAATCCAAGAGCTTCAGCTTTTTTTGATGAAGCAATAACTGATCTTGCACCAACCGGATCAACCGCAACTGGTTTTTCCATGAATACATGCTTTCTAGCATCAACAGCTGCTTCAAAATGCATTGGGCGAAAATGAGGTGGTGTTGCCAAAATTATTACATCAACACCGGAATTTATTACTTTTTCATAAGCGTCAAATCCAATGAAACAATTTTCATCTGCAACTATTTCTTGTTTTTCATTTTTCAATTTTAATTTGCATTCTTCAACTCTATCTTTA
The DNA here is from genome assembly GCA_041741395.1 of Melioribacteraceae bacterium. GTDB lineage: Bacteria > Bacteroidota > Ignavibacteria > Ignavibacteriales > Melioribacteraceae. The sequence goes on along the minus strand of JBGSKB010000563.1, from coordinate 6,497 downwards.
AAAACATCGCCTAAAGCATGAATTTTTAAATTTGGTCCGGCGCTTAGAAAATCAATTGCGGCTCCACTTCCTCTACCGCCGCAGCCGATTAAACCAGCTTTTAATACTTTTCCATCCGGAGCTTGATCAAGGAATTTAACTTCTTCCAAAGTTCTTTTTTTATCGGATGCTACACTGCAGCCAACCATAATTCCAGTTGCAGCAACTGCACTAATATTTAAAAAATCTCTGCGGTTTAGTTTTTCTGACATGATATTACCTCATATACTTTGTTCAAAATATAATAATTTATTTAGTAAATCTGTTTCAATTGTGTAAAACTATTTTTGAAATTCACAAACAACTCTAAATCCAACATCTTTACAATCTGAATACCACCATAAACTTTTTGGAATTTGTGGATCAGTTCTTAACCAAGTTTTTTGATTTGTAAAATCTCGTGCTGAAATTCTTAAATCAGCAGCATCGCTTAAATATGAACCGCCGCGAATAACAAATTCGTTTCCGCTTCCTGGACCTTTGGGATTTTGCAGATCTTTTTGATTTTTATAAATATCGTGAATATTTTCGGAATAATAATCTGAACAAAATTCTTTTACATTTCCTAACATATTAACAAGACCGTATTGATTTGGTTTTACAGAATTTGGAGTATGTGTTTTATTCATACTGTTTTCTTTATAAATACAATATGAATTTATAATATTTGTATCAGCTCCAAAAATTGATTTCCAAAAACCTTCACTTGTATAATCTGATGGATTGCCATCAAAGAAATATACACCTTTCGAATTTGCGCTGGCTGCATATTCCCATTCTGCTTCAGTTGGAAGTCTATATTTTTTTCCGGTTTTTTTGGATAACCATTCACAATATTTATTTGCGGCATAATAAGTCATTGTAATTGCCGGACGATTTTCTTTTCCCCAACCTTGACCCGGATCTCCATATGGTGGAGTTGGACCGGAAATTACATCTACATTATTTAATCTTGATTTTATTATTTGATCTTCAGTCCGTCCTTCTGTTCCGGTTTCTTTCATAAAAGCATAATATTCATTCCAAGTTATTTCAGCTTTTCCAATCCAAAACTGATTTAAAGATACTTCAACTTCCGGTGTTTCGTAATCTTTTTTGTATTCATCATTTTCAGAACTTCCGAATAAATATTTCCCGGATGGAATTGCAATCATTTCAAAATCAACACTTGTCCCTGGAATTTTTTCAGTAAAATTTTTAAATGAATCAACTTTTGCAGCTTCAGTATATATTATTCCGGATTTTGAATAATCAACTATTTCTTCTTCAACTTTTTCGTGATAATGACCAGTTTCAAGATGACAATTTATACATCTTATTTCCACTTTATTTTGATCAAAATATAGATGTGCGTCTTGTCCTTTTTTTGAAAGTTTTGGAGGAAATAAATTTTTATGGCAATTTAAGCAGCCTTCTTGATAAACATGTTTATCGGCAAATTCTCTTTGCGACATTTTTTCCCAATTGAAATCAGTGGAATCTTTAAATAAATATCCATATAAATCTCTTATTCCGGTTGTAGCTTTTGCAGTAAATTTTTCCATTCCGCTTGGAGGCAAATGACAATCGACACAATTTACGGTTACGCCGCTTTCGTTATAAACATGCGCACTAATTTTCCATGATTGCGTAGCTTTTGGATGAACATGACAAGACTCGCAAAATTCATTTGTCGAACTTTCTTCATATCCATAATTCAAAATGAGAAACAAGAACATCCCAAAAAGAACAAGTAATAATTTAAGATAGATTGATTTTCTTTTTTTATTTTTTTCCGTCATAATTTGTGTAATTTAATAATCAATAGGTTCGAGATAAATTTCTTTAAACTGGATTGGCTTCCCTTCACTTTGAAATCCAATTGTTCCACTTTGAACAGTACAATTTGTAGCTTTATTTTGAAATACTCCATTTACAAAAAGTTCAATTGAATTATTTTTACAAATAATTTCATATTTATTCCATTGTCCAATAGGTTTTTCACTATTTGATTTTTGTTTAGCTAATCGTCTCGAATTTTTATCAATAAGTTCAGTAAAATCCGTTCCATTAATTACATAAAAATCTCCGGCATCACCAGACATTAATTGAGCTTCAATACATTTTGGCCAAACTAAATCCGGTGATTGAGCATGTAAAAGAACTCCGCTATTTCCCGGTTCTGCCGGCCATCTCCAAGTAACAATCAATTTATAATTGGCGTAATTTTCTTTTGTACGGATATATCCAACCGGATTACCGGAACAATGAATTATATTTTCTTGAACACTCCAAACTGAATTTACATCAACATTTGTATCGGGGGAAAAAGTTATCCAATTTGAAAAATCCTTTCCATTCCATAATTCAATTTTTTCAGTTGGAATTATTACATTTTGTTTTGTTAAATCAATATTTTCATTTGTAGAAATTTGGCAACAAGAAAGAGTTAAAAAAGACATTAAAAAAATCCATAAATATTTTTTGCGCATTTTAATTTCTCCAACTAAAAAGTTAGATCGCACTTTCGATATGCTTCAATAACTGCTATTTCACCTTCTTTTCCTTTTTTACTATTTCCATGTTCCATTCCCAAAACACCTTTAAAACCTTTTTTATAAATATGCTCAAAAACATTTTTATAATTAATTTCACCGGTTGTAGGTTCATTTCTTCCGGGATTATCTCCCATTTGGAAATATGCAATTTCATCCCAAGCCAAATCAATGTTTGGAATTAAATTTCCTTCGGTAATTTGTTGATGATATAAATCATCCAAAATTTTACAAGCGGGACTATCAACTGCTTTACAAATTTGATATGCTTGAGAAACTTTTTTCAAAAATAATCCGGGGTGATTATAAAAATTTAAAGGTTCTAAAACCATAACTAAACCATGCGGTTCTAAAATTGCACTTGCTTGCTTTAAAGATTCAACAACATTTGCAGTTTGGTAATCCATTTCTAAACGTAAATCAACATGACCCGGAACAACCGTCATCCATTTTGCATTAACGCGTTTAGCAACTTCTACGGATTCTTTAATATCTTTCAAAAATTCATCTCTCAATTCTTTATTTCCGATTGCCAGGTTTGGTTTATCCCAATAAATATTATGTGCAACAAAAACTCCCATTGTTAAATTTAACTTCTCCATTTCAGCAGCAATTTTATTTTGTTCATCTATGGTTTTAGATTTCATTCCATTATCTTCAAGAGCAGTAAATCCTTGATCAGCAATAAACTTTAATTGATCGATGTAATCTTTACCGGCATTATTTTCAAACATTCCAAAATGCGGGGCAAAATTCATTTTAAATTTTTGATTTTTATTATCATTTGAAATATCTGCATTAATTTTGTTTGCACCTAAAGATAAAGCTGCGGCAGAAAGTGTAACTTTTTTTAGGAAATCTCTTCTTCCTTCATTTTGGGATTTTTTTAAATCTTGTATTTTCATTTTATCCTCAAATTTAAAAATGAATTCAAATAATAATTAAGATTGATTTGTATTTTAATTTGCTGCAGTTATGAGTTTTAATTTTCATTTTAGTAAATAGAAATAAATCTCAAATAATTGTAATAATAATGAAAACGTTTGTTTAACACAAATATTAAAGAATCTAATAAGATTTTTTTTTAATTTATATTCGTGTTTATTAAAATAGCATTTTATACTTATAAAGTTTTTAAATTTTTATTGGATTTTTTATAAATAAAAATACTTTCCAACTTATATTTTAAAATGAAACTTAGCTTATTGAAAAATTTAATATTGAGTTTTTCTACACTTTTAATTTTAATTCTTCTTGCAGAAATTGGATTAAGATTTTTCTATAAACCGTTAAATTCCGGCTGGGGTTGGGATGATTCACCGAGAAGAAATCTTTCTAATTATGAAAGTGATTTTCCTAATCAAATAGGATTGCGCGGACAGAAAATTAATTATTCAAAAGATGATTTTGTAATTTTGCTTTTAGGCGATAGTCAAGTTGAAGCAGCAACTACTTCCCCAAACAAAATGCCCGAAATTTTACTTGAAAATCATTTCAAAAATATCACAAAAAAAACAGTTAAAGTATTTTCTCTCGCAGCTTCCGGCTGGGGTCAAGATCAGCAGCTTTTTGCACTTGAAAAATATTTCGAAATTTTCAGAGCTGATTTAGTTTTAATTTGGTTAACGCCCAAAAATGATTTTTGGGAAAATGCTTTTCCGGATAGAAATGTTGGACTAACTGCCGGGCATCTTAAACCAACATTTAAAATTGTAAATAATAATTTAAATGGACCTTATTTTATTCCGCATGGATATTATAAAAATAGCTCATTTTTGCAATTACTATTTTCTGCAATTCAAAATTATAATAAGAAAACTATCGAACAATTAATTCTTGATGATTGGAAAAAAGATCTACCTGAACCTCACAAATTGTTAAATAAGAATATTGTAAATTCGTTTGAAGTTGACTTAAATATTTATTCTCAAAATATTTTACAACTTTCAGATTCGACAAATATTTCTGTTCTCACTTACGAAGATTTTTTAAATGGCAGAAGTCATTTTACACCATATCTTAAAACAAAATCCAACCGTGATAATTATTCAATTGAAATTACCAAAAAACTAATAAATCAAATAAGTGAAATTTCAAAATCAAACCATGCGGAGATGTTTGTTTTCTATCCCATTCGTGATGATTTTGATGTAATCAGTAAAAAATGTGTTAAGTACGTTAAAAGCTATTACTTCCCGGATTTTCATTTTGAAGTCAATTTGGATTATATAAACATTTTAGAACAAACTGTTCCTTCAAAAAATTTATTTATGTTCAAGATAAATGGAGGAGATGAAATTTGCATCGATTTCAAAGATCGTCATCTTAATGATTTAGGAAATGATCAAGTGATGAAAAATGTTACTGATTTTATTTTGAATTCAAATTTTATCAATTAAATAAAAATGAATTCTCTTATAAAAATAAATTAAAATTTTAATGGAGTTTTTATGAAATTAACATTACCAATGATGTTTGAAGAAAGTGTAAAGAAATTTCCAAATAATGTTTTGATGTTGGAAAAGGTTGATGGGAAATATGTCGGTACAACTTATAAAGAAATGCAGATATTAATTCATAATTTTAGTGCGGGTTTGTTAAAATTGGGTTTGAATAAAGGTGAAGGAGTCGCACTAATTTGCGAAGGTAGAAATGACTGGGTAATGAGTGAAATGGGGATTGTTTTTATTGGCGGAATTAATGTTCCAATCTCAGTAAAAATTGACGAACTAAATGATTTAAAATTTCGTCTTGCACATTCCGGATGCAAATTTGCGATTGTCTCAAAAACACAACTTGAAAAAATTAGAAGAATTGAAATTGATTTACCCGAACTTGAAAAAATAATTGTACTTGATGAAATTATTTCAAAAAATCAAAACGAAATTACAAAAAATGAAGTACTAAAAATTGGCGAAGATTATTTAAAAACTAATTCAGAAAGTTTCAAAGATATTTGGCAAGCTGTGAATGGAGATGATTATGCAAATATTTGTTACACATCCGGCACAACCGCTGATCCAAAAGGAATTATTTTAACACATCGAAATTATACATCAAATGTTGAACAAGCCACAGCAATTTTTCCAATTCCGGAATATTATTCTTCCCTTTTAATTTTACCTTGGGATCATTCATTTGCTCATACAGCCGGAATTTATTTACTTATGAAAAATGGTGCAAGTATGTCTTCCGTTCAAGTCGGAAATACACCTTTGGAAACACTTAAAAATATTCCTATAAATATTAAGGAAGCTAAACCAGTATTCATTTTAAGCGTTCCGGCACTTGCTAAGAATTTTAAAAAAAATATTGAAAACGGAATAAAAGCAAAAGGTGCAAAAATTGAATCTCTTTTTAATAAAGCTTTAAAATTAGCTTATGAGTTAAATGGAGACGGTTTTAGAAAAGCGAAAGGTTTACAAAAACTTAAAATTCCAATTTATAAGTTTTATGATAAACTACTATTTAGTAAAATAAGAGCAAATTTTGGCGGCAAATTAGAATTCTTCATTGGCGGCGGCGCTTTGCTGGATATTGAGTTACAAAAGTTTTTCTACGCAATCGGAATTCCAATGTTTCAAGGATATGGATTAAGCGAAGCAGCACCAATTATTTCTGCTAATGTTCCAAATCTTCATAAAATGGGTTCATCGGGACAAATTGTAAAAAATTTGCAAGTCAAAATTGTTGATGAAGATGGAGTTGAACTTCCCCAAGGCGAAAAAGGTGAAATAATTTGCAAAGGTGAAAATGTTATGGCTGGATATTGGAAAAATGAAAGAGCAACTTCCGAAACAATTAAAAATGGCTGGTTATATACTGGTGATATGGGTTATCTTGATTCTGATGGATTTTTATATGTATTGGGAAGATTTAAAAGTTTACTTATTGCAAGTGATGGGGAAAAATTTAGTCCGGAAG
>JBGSKB010000562.1:0-1616 GCA_041741395.1 Melioribacteraceae bacterium | reverse complement strand
CATTTAGGTAAAACGTATTTAACTCAGCATCCGGTTTAACAGAGGCTATAAATTTTAATTTTCGAAAATCACATCTGTCAAAAAAAATCTTAAAGGTAGTTGTGCACATTAACTCTTTTATTTTATTGATATTTTCTTCAGCATATTCTTTTGTACAAGTTTTGTAAAACTCATTTTTGCATTCAGGATATGTGCCTTCCAATTGAAATTCCATTAATTTTGTTAAAAAGATTTGATTGCCATTATTTAGTTCAACTTTACTTTTATTAACTAATTGTAATAATTGATTAGTTTTAGGGGAAATTCTTTATTTACTATTATGAATAAAGATTTAAGTTGTTTTTCTATAGTTAGATAATAAAAATGACTAAAAATATTATTTTTTGAGAAATTCAATAAGTGAGTTAATTATTAAATCGAATTTGTTATCTTTTATTTTACCGATATCAGAAACTATTATTGATTTATTTGCCGTGAATATTTTTGTATAACGTACATAGCTCTGTTTATTTAATGAACCATTTTTCACATCATCGATTTGCAGCACTTCTGAATTATCATCGCCGTAAGGCTTGCTGGTAATTTGGCATAAAATGAAATCATTTCTTGATGCTAATGCTAAAACTAATGCCGGACGTAATTTTACTTCGCTTAAATCTGAGAATGGGAATCTGATGAGAACTACTGTGCCTTTTGGAAATGAGCCCACGCTGCATCCTCATCATCTTTGTTCCAATCTTTTGATAATGTTTTTTCACTCAAAAATGCTTCTTCGTTAATTTCACTTATGGGTGTAATTACAATTTCGACATTCTTATTAAGAAACTTTTTCAATTCATTAATTCTAAGTGTAGAACTTGAGATATGTCTTTTAATTTTTATCTTTTCCATTTTATTCTTATTATTTAATACTCACAATATAAACAGATTTAAAAATAATTTCGCAATATATATTTTTGACCACGACAAATTTATCAATCTAAGCCAAAGGCTTATAAGTTTTGCTGAGGTGAGCAAGCTCTCCTAAAAGATTAGCGCGCAAGCTTTTTGAATTTTATTGCCGGTAGGTGAACTAACTTCTTTTACCTAAGCCGCATAATTATATTCTATAAAACCCATTTTAATTCCATCTGCAAGTGCCTTCTCAACAATCCTTTCAAGAATTTTTGCATCTTTAATGTCAATTGATTCCTCACCACATTCTTGGCAAATTGAGGCAGGCACATCCTTTACAACAATAATTCTATCATCATCCATTTGAAATGTTAAGGCTGTTTTTCCTTTTTTCATCTTACTTTTACAATAAACGCAATTCATATTTAAATTCTCCTATAAAAATTTTCATCCCATTTTTTTTTATCTGGTTCATAAGCTGTTATTATTAGTAAATAATCTATTTTATCATCAATTGCAACAACTATATGTATTGGTCTCAGGACTGTAGTAATACCCGAAACCAAATAACTTTTTTGTGGCTTATCTAACAAATATTCTTCTATTATCTTGCAGTCTCTGAGTACACATTCAATCTCTTCAATCCGAATATTACGTTCTACAATTCTAATTAAAGCATGTTTCTTAAACATAATTTTATCGAGTTCTACAAGGTTTTTAAT
>JBGSKB010000561.1:0-2620 GCA_041741395.1 Melioribacteraceae bacterium | reverse complement strand
ATGTTGCTACTTTAGTTGATGATGCTACTTACACTGCTATAACTGATTATATTGAAGTCCCTGCCGCTTCTTACATTTTAGATGTTACTCCTGGTAGTGATAATGAAACAGTTGTTGCTTCTTTTACTGCTGATTTATCTAGTTTAGCTGGGGGAACTGCCGTTGTATTTGCTTCTGGATTCTTAACGCCTTCTGCAAATCAAAATGGTGAAGCTTTTGGTATTTTTGCCGCACTTGTTAATGGAACTGTTGTTGAGTTTCAGCAAACTATTACCGATATTAGCTCTGAAAATATTGTAGTTGTTCCAGAAACTTATTTGTTAAATCAAAATTACCCTAATCCATTTAATCCGTCCACCAAGATAAGTTTCTCAATTCCTAATCCCGAAAAAGTATCATTAAAAATTTATAATATTCTAGGAAGCGAAATCTCAACCTTGATTAGTAAAGAATTAAATGCAGGAAATTATGAATTTGATTTTAATGCTTCAAATCTTGCAAGTGGAACATATATATATAAGCTAAATGCAGGTAAATTTAGCCAAACAAGAAAAATGAATTTGATAAAATAATAATTCAATGAATATGAAAAATATTATAATAATTGGGGCAGGTTTAGGCGGACTTTCAACTGCATTGAGGCTTTCGAAGAATCCGGATAATAAAATTAAGATTATTGAAAAATATTCAACTCCGGGAGGAAGGCTAAATATTTTGGAGAAAGATGGATTTACTTTTGATTTAGGTCCGTCTTTTATGAGCATGACTTATGAATTTGACAATTTATTTAGAGATGCTGGAATTGAAAATCCGTTAGCGATGAAAGAACTTGACCCAATTTATCAAGTATTTTTTGAGAAAAAAAATAAACCGTACAGAATATTTAAGGATTTAAAAAAGTTAGAAGAAGAATTCAAATATGTTGAACCGAATCTTTCAACAAAATTAGATAAATATCTAAATCGTGCCGGAGAATTTTTTCACGATACGGAATTACAAGTTGTGCAATCGAATTATAAAGGAATGTTAGATTATTATTTCAAAATGACAAAAGTTCCGTTCAAACACATTCCTTATTTATTTAGAACAATGTGGAAAGAACTTGATAAAAACTTTTTTTCAGATGAAATAAAAATAATTTTTTCTTTAGTCGCATTTTTTCTGGGCTCAACTCCTTTTCAAACGCCGTCAATTTATTCTTTGTTAAGTTATACTGAAATGCGCCACAATGGTTACTGGAGCGTTCATGGGGGAATGTACACAGTTGTAAAATCTATTGTGGATATTTTATTAAAACGAGGAGTTGAGTTCCATTATAATACTGAAATAGTATCGATTGGAAATAATAATGGAAGACTTGCCGATGTAATTGATCAAAATGGAAAAAAATGGAGTGCGGATATTTTTGTTTGCAACAGTGATGCTGCATCTTTTCGTGGAAAAGTTTTGAAGAGAAAAGAATTTGATGAAAATAAACTAGACAGTATGCATTGGACGCTTTCTCCATTCACAATTTATTTAGGAGTAAAAGGAAAAATTCCCGGATTGATTCACCACAATTATTTTTTGGGAAGTAACTTTAAAGATTACGCGGAAACAATTTTTACATCTTCCATTAGTCCTAAAAAACCTTATTATTATGTAAATGCCGCTTCAAAATCCGATGAAACTTGCGCTCCTGAAGGCTGCGAAAATTTATTTATTCTTTGTCCCGTTCCTGATTTGCGGTATAAAAATAATTGGGATGATGCAGAAGATTTAGCAGAAAATATTATTCAAGATATTTCCACAAGAACTGGTTTTAATCTAAATGAAAATATTATTTCCAAAACAATTAAAACCCCAAAAGATTGGGAACAAATGTTTAATCTCTATAGAGGAAGCGGACTTGGTTTAGCACACGATTTAAATCAAGTTGGGGCTTTCAGACCAAAGAATAAAGACGAACATTTTTCTAATTTATATTACGTTGGCGCATCAACTACACCTGGCACTGGTTTGCCAATGGTAGTGATTAGTTCTAAATTAGTAACTGAAAGGATAAACAATGACATTCAATCATTATGAAAATACTTGTGTAAAAATTAGTAAGAAGTTAACGGAAGCTTACAGCACTTCTTTCAGTTGGGGAATTAAAGCTTTCGATCCTAAATATAGGGAGCCGATTTATTCAATTTATGGCTGGGTCCGTGTTGCTGATGAAATTGTTGATACTTTTCATCAAGCGAATAAAAAACAACTTTTAGATAAATTTAAACTAGATACTTACGAGGCAATAGAATCGGGTGTTTCAACAAATCCAATAATTCATTCATTTCAAAAAGTTGCTAATAAATTTAATATTGGAAAAGATTTAATTGATGCTTTTCTTTTAAGTATGGAAATGGATTTGGAAGAAACTTCATACGAAAGAAAAAGTTATGATTTATATATTTATGGCTCTGCAGAAGCTGTTGGACTAATGTGTTTAAAAGTTTTCTGCAATGGAGAAAGTACAAAATATAATGAGCTCGTTCACTCAGCAAAAATGCTGGGTTCGGCATTTCAGAAAGTAAATTTCTTGCGTGATATAAACAGCGATTTAACTGATAGAAAAAGAATTTATTTGCCTGATGTTCAT
>JBGSKB010000560.1:0-8274 GCA_041741395.1 Melioribacteraceae bacterium | reverse complement strand
TCATAAATTCCCATTGACATTTTTAATTGACCAAAATTCTGGATTGCTGTCCAATAATTAGGATTTAATCTAATTGCTTTTTCATAGTAATGAAATGATAATTCAAATTCATCTTTGCGTTCATAAGCATTTGCTAAAGCTTTATAACCTTCGGCTAAATTAGGATTTATTATAATTGACTTTTTTCCGTACACAAGTGCAGAATCTATCCAATCTTTAGATTCCCAATACTTTGTAACTTTCTGAGAATAGGATTCAGAAATTCCAGCCAAAGCTAACGCGTAATTCGGATCAATTTCTAAAGCCTTTTTGAAAAAATTAATTGCATTTTCATTTTCTTCTTTTGTGTAATTGTAATAATGATGTTTTCCTTTCAAATAAAAAGAATAAGCATCAAGATCACTTGTTGATTTATTATTAATTTGTTCCTTTTCCAACGGTAATAATTTTGCATGAAGAGCTGCTGCTATTCTTTCGGCAATATCGGTCTGAATATCAAAAACATCTTTGAGTTCTCTATCGTAAGTTTCTGACCAAATATGAATATCAGAATTTGCATCAATAAGTTGTCCAACAATTCTAATTTTATTTTCTGATTTCCTTACACTGCCTTCTAATATTGATCCAGCACCCAACTCTTTTGCAATTTGGGAAATATTCATTTGAGAATGTTTATACTTAATTACAGAAGTTCTTGAAATAACTTTTAGATCCGAAATCTTTGATAATTGAGTTAGTATATCATCTGTTATTCCATCAGCAAAAAATTCGGTTTCATTTGTTTCATTAAAATTAGCAAATGGAAGAACAGCTATAATTTTTGTATTTGTTGGAAGGAGATTTATTTCTTTTTTGTATGCAAAAAAGTATGAGGTAAAAATTGTGCTTAAAAAAATTGAAATTTGTAAAATATATTCAATTGGTTTTATTTTAGCTTGTTCATGTTTTCCGTGAAACCAAGATATAAAGAACACACTTATAAAACCAAAAAGAACAATAATTACAAGAATATCAAAAATGTATTGAGGTAAATTATATCTTGAACTAAAAAGATTAACAAGCCCAATTATAGTTATTGCCGAGCTAATATAAATAGCCAGCCATTTTCTAATTTTCCTCTCTTTAATTTTATTAATAAAATTATTCAACTTAATTAAAAGATTTATTATAAAAGTAAATCAATGATTTTTTCAATTCATTTACAATAATAAATTAAAATTTCTAAAGAATATTTCTAATTGTGATTTGAACACTTGTAAAATTGATAGATTATTATTTATCTTTTAAAAAGACAACACAACTTATTAAATGATTAATCAATCACATAATATAACGCAGCTTTTAAACTCTGCATCGGCTGGTGATAATTTTGCACTTAATAATATTTTGCCAATTGTTTATAACGAACTGCGAAAAATTTCCTCAAAATATTTGCGTGATGAATATAAAAAAAACACCTTACAAACCACTGAACTTGTTCATGAAGCTTATATAAGATTAATTGGCGATCAAAATTTATCATGGGAAAGCCGCGCTCATTTTTATGGAATTGCTGCTAAATCAATGCGACAAATTTTAGTTGATTATGCAAGAAAGAAAAAATCAGAAAAACGTGGATTTGGGAAAACCCAATTGTCTTTGGATGATGTGAATTTTGTTTTGAATGAATCTGAAGAACAAATTTTAAATCTAAATGAAGCTTTAGAAAAGTTAGAAAAATTGGAAGAAAGATCTTGTAAAATTGTTGAACTAAGATTTTTTTCCGGTTTATCATTAGAAGAAACAGCAGAAATTTTAAACATATCTCTTGCAACGGTAAAACGCGATTGGCAATTTGCAAAAGCTTGGCTTTACCGAGAAATCAATTAATCAAATTTTTTTACTTTTGGAAAACTTTGAGTAATACTTTTAACGAAATATTGAAATCAATTTTCCAAAAAGCATTGGATCTTGATAAATCCGAAAGAGAAAAATTTTTTAACAATCTTTCTGAAGAACAAAAAGAATATGTTGATGAAGTAAAATCATTAATTGCTTCATACGAAAAAACAGATGATTTTTTAGAAATAGCATCAAATTATAATCAAATATTTACAAGTAACGAAAACGAAATCCATCCGCTTATTGGCAAACACGTTGGTCCGTATTTAATTGAAAGCGAAATTGGTTTTGGTGGTATGGGAATTGTTTTTGTTGGGCGAAGAGACGATAAAGAGTTTGATCAAAAAGTTGCAATAAAAATTTTAAAGCAAGGTTTATCAACAAAATATCTTGTAAAAAGATTTGAAAACGAAAGACAAATTCTTGCAAATCTTCAGCATCCAAATATTGCAAAACTTTTTGACGGCGGAAAAACTTCTGACGGACTTCCGTATTTAATTATGGAATTTATTCAAGGTTTATCAATAACGGAATATTGTGCAAAAAATAATTTAGATATAAAACAAATTTTAGAATTGTTCAGAATAGTTTGCAGCGCTGTTCATTACGCACACCAAAATTTGATTATTCATAGAGATTTAAAACCAGTAAATATTTTAATAAACGAACAAGGAATGCCAAAACTTTTAGATTTTGGAATTGCAAAATTGTTGGATGAAACAGTTGAAATAGAAAATATAAAATTAACTCAAACAAAAATGTGGCATTTAACTCCGGATTATGCAAGTCCGGAACAAATAAAAGGTGAAAACATAACAACCGGAAGCGATGTTTATTCTTTGGGAATTTTGTTATACGAATTAATTTCCGGTAATCAGCCGTATAAATTTTTTAATGTTTCTCCGCTTTCAATAAATAAAACAATTGATGAAACAAATATTATAAAGCCAAGTGAAATTGTAAAACAGTCAATCAATTCAAGAGATGAAAAAGAGGTAAATGATAAATCTGAAAAACAAATTAATGCAATTAAAAAATCCAAAATGTTAAAAGGAGATTTGGATAATATAATTTTAAAAGCAATGCATAAAGATCCAACGCAAAGATATTCTTCCGTGCAAGGATTGATAAATGATATAGAACGTTATTTAAAAGGTTTGCCGGTAAACGCAAGAAAAGACACTCACTTTTATAGATTTTCAAAATTTGTGCACCGACATAAAATTGGCGCAGCGCTTTTTGTACTTTTTAATATTTTAATTTTTATCAGCATAGCTGCAATTATTTATCAAGCAAATATTGCGGCAAAAGAAAGAGACAACGCAAAGCTTGAAGCACAAAAATCGGAAAGTGTAAATGATTTTTTACAAGAAATGTTATTTTCTGCAGATCCAACCGAAGTTGGAAAAGATGTAAAAGTTTATGATGTTCTTCAAAAAGCATCAAAAGATGTTGAAACCGGTTTTAAAGATCAACCGGGAATTGAAGCCGCAGTTCGTAAAACTTTAGGAAAAACTTTAACAAATCTTGGCGAATTTGAAAAAGCAAAACCACATTTGGAAAAATCACTTCAACTGAATGAAAAAGTTTACGGAATTAAAAGTTATCAAACCGGCGAAAGTTTGCATGAATTAGCTTTGTATTATCATTGGATTAGTGATATGAAACTTGCGGATTCACTTTATAAAAAAAGTGTGAATATTTTAAGAAAAAATTCAGAAACTCCGCCAAGAGCACTTTCCGGTTCAATAAATGATTATGGAATTTTAATGCAAGAACAAGGAAATCTGGATGAATCTTTAGCATTATTAAAAGAAGCTTATCAGATTGTTGAAAAAAGTTTTGGCGAAAAAGATAGAGATATTGCAAGTATTGCAAATAATATGGCTTTAACACTTGGTGATTTGAAAAAAAATGAATTGGCTGAAAAATATTATCGTCAATCTTTAAAAATTTATTTGGATTTATACGGAAGCAACCGACCGGAAATTTCAACAATTTATAATAATTTGGCTTACATTTATATTGATAATGAAGAATATGAAAAAGCCCATGAGAATTTTAGCAAATCTTTAGAATTGAAGAAAAATACTTGGGGCGAAAATCATTCAATGGTTGGATTAGCTTATTTGAATTTAGGTGCGTTGGAATATACAATAAACAAATTTGATTCGGCAAAAGAAAATCTAATACATTCAATGAATAATTTTAAAATTTCATTAAATGAAAATCATGTTTGGGTTGGATTAAGCTATTATTGGTTTGCAAAATATTTAATTGAAGATTCAAAACCGGCGGAAGCTGAAAAATATATTAGAAAATCATTAAAAATTTATGAAAAAAATTATCCGGAAAATCATGTGAATATTATTTCTGCAAAAGCAGAACTTGGAATTGTGTTGCTTCTTCAAAAAAAATATATAGAATCTGAAAAATTACTTTTAAATGGATTTGAAGAAATAAAAAAGATAAAAGGTTTAAATAACTTCAACACAAAAAGATTGTTAAAATTTGTTATTACATTTTATGAAGAAACAAAAAATTTAGAAAAATTCAATTATTATAAAAAACTTGCTGATTCATCATCAAAATAATTCTACAAAAGGCTTGTTATGTCGAATCGCCTTTTGATGAGACATCTCATTTTTTAAGATTTCTCCCTTCGGTCGAAATGACTATTCTTATGACTTTTTACTTCCGCCACGGAGGATAAATTTGCCATTTTTACTTCTTTAAGTTTATACGTTTTCACCATTCCCAATTTTAAATGAGCCGTTTTATCCTCTTTTACGCATGTAGATATGAGAGAAAAAATTCATTGATTAAAACTCTCAAAAACAAAACTACAAACGGAGGAAAAAAATGAAAAAATTATTCACCAAACAAATACTTTTAATCTTTTTTATAGCATCAACAATCACAGTTGCTCAAAATGTAAAAATTGGTCCCAGAATTACCGGAAATCTAAATATTTACAACCAAAATGGATTGACCGGATCTTATAATGGAGTTGGAGTGGGAATTGGCGGCGCAATTGATATTTTTTTTACAAATAATATTGGAATTTTAACAAATCTGACATTGTTTGATATGAAGAATTTTTCAAATTCCCAAACAATTCAAAATACAACTGTTGAACAATCTCTATCACTTTCATACTTATCAATTGATCCGTTGTTTAAAGCCGAGTTTAGCGGATTTTACCTTGTTGGCGGACCTTCAATTGCAATTAAATTAAGTTCCAGCGGGGAAACAAGTCAAGTTGTAACCGGACAAGCTCCCGTTGTACAGCCGGTAAATTTTGATACAAAATCTGTAAAGTTTGATATAGCAGTTGGTACCGGATATAATTTTAGAGTTTCACCAAATGTGGCTTTAGGAACAGATTTTATTGTTTATGTTCCGCTTACAAACACTTATAATTTTCCAGGAGTAAGTAATAGCACGTTAAGCTTAAAACTAGGAATTTCAGTGAAATTTGGTCTTTAATTTTTAATAAGAAAGGAAATTAAAATGAAAAAGTTAATACTATATTTTTTACCAATTTTGTTTTTAGCAATTACATCATGCGATGATAGTTCAGGCGTAGTAAATCCAAATGGCGGAGGCATTGGGGGAATTGGGGGCGGAGGCGGCACTGGAAGTGTTTCTTTTACAATTGGAACATCACAAGGTGAACGAGGAGGAATTTATTTTACCGCTGTTCCAAGCGTATCCGTTAAAATTACAAAAGTTACGGTTAGTCTTCCGGCTCAGCAATTTACGGATGTTCTGCAAGGGGATGGAGCATCTGTTTATAATGCAAACGAAGCCGTTTTATTGCAAGAATATGTTGGAGTTGAAAATGGCCAGCAATGGAATTTTCAATTTGAAGGAACTTTAGCAAGCAATAATCAAACATTTAACGTTACTTCTAACTTTACAGTTAGATAAAGGGTAAACTAAAAATTAAAAGTTTCCCTCCACCGTAGTTAATGAGTCCTCATTTACCGAGGGCTCATTAATTATAAAATTTCATTTTTATAGTATGAAAATAAATATCTTTTTATTTTGTTAAGTTTTATCACAAGATTAATTATTTTATTTTTATAAATTAATTACGATTATTATATTTGGATATTCAATCCTATATTACTCAAGTCAAAATTATCATCAAATAATTTTCGATAAAATGGAGAAATTAATGTTTTCATCAAAAATGTTAAAAGGTTTAGTTTTAACAACTATTCTTTTCACAATTACAAATTGCTGCACAACTCAAAATGATTTAAAAGAAGAAGAAATTTCAATGGCGAAAAAAAACAACAATAATATTATTTCACCAGCACCGGGAACCGCAGAAGTAAAATGCATAGTTACTGATATTTTTGAAAAAGAAAATAAGTTATTTTGTTCGATTAAAGTAAAATCGGTGGAAAAATACGGTTCATCTACAAAACCAATTTCTGCAAATTCAGAAATGGAGTTGGAATTTAAAGAATCACATAAAGAAAAATTAGATAGTGCAAAATCAAACGAAGAAGAACTTTTAATTACAATTGTTTCAAAACCCGTAGGAATGGGACAAGAAAATGATACAAATTGGCGAATAATTAAAATATTTGAATAATTATTAAGGGGAAAATATGTCAAAAATTTTACAGTATATTTTTTTAACAATATTGTTTTTCTCAGCATTTACTTTGCTAACAGTTGAAAAACTAAATGATAAGAAAAATTCAATTCAAAGATTAAGCTCAACATCCTCACCTAAAACTGGAATTAAAGCTAAAAAAGGAAGAGATGAATATTTTAATATGATTTTGCGCGATCCGGCGACAAATAAAATTCCAAATAATATAAGACAGCGCGAATTAAAATTTGCTGAAGAATTACAAGTTAAAAATAGAAGTCTGCAAAAAAATAGTAATATAAATGAATTAAATTGGAAAGAAGCCGGACCAAATGATGTTGGCGGAAGAACCAGGGCGTTAGCAATTGATGTAAATAATAAAAATACAATTATTGTAGGTGGAGTTGCAGGAGGCATTTGGAAATCGACTGATAATGGCGCAACATGGAAAATAAAAAGTACAACTTCTCAAAATTTAAGTGTTACTTCACTTGCTCAAGATAAAAGAGCCGGGAAAACAAATACTTGGTATTACGCAAGCGGTGAAAAAGATGGAAGCCAACAGGATTTGGGTTATACCGCTTATTTTAGTGGCGGGGGAATTTATAAATCGGAAGATAATGGAGAAACCTGGAATTTACTCGCTAATGCAAAAGATACCAATCCAAGTCAATGGAATACACCTTTTGATTTTGTATCAAAAATTATTGTTAACCCAACAACCGGTTCAGTTTTTATTGCTTCACATGGATTTGGAATATTAAGATCCGCGGATGGCGGTAATTCTTTTAACTTAGCTATTGGCGGAACTAATCAACATATTTATAGTGATATTGATATTGCTGCTGATGGGACAATTGTTGCTGCTATTTCCTCTCCTTACCAAGGAGTTACTGCAACCAATGCACCAGGTGTGTATAAATCAACTAATGATGGGCAAAATTGGACCAGTATCACTCCCAATACATATCCTTCAGAACATTCAAGAAGTGTAATTACAATTGCTCCTTCTAATACTAATACTTGCTATGTTTTAACTTATACAGGAAATAAAGTTAATGATACATATGAAGATATAAGATTGCATAAAATTAGTATTTCTAATGGAACATCAGATGATCGCTCTTCAAATTTACCTTCCTTTACTTTTTTTGATGAAGATCAAAGGTTAGATTCACAAGGAGGATATAATCTTACTTTAGCAATAAAACCTGATAATGAAAATTATGTTATGATTGCCGGGACTTGCCTATTTAGATCAACTGATGGATTTTCAACAAAACCAACCGATCCCAAATTAGACTGGCTGGGAGGATATCATCCTACTTATTTTGGTTACCCAAATTTTCATCCGGATATTCACTCCTTTGCCTTTGATCCAACAAATCCTAAAGCAATGTGGTGGGGACATGATGGAGGATTAACTTATACTTCTGATATTACAAATACAAATTATGCAGATGTTTTTCCATGGGAGAAAAAGAATAATAGTTACAATGTAACGCAATTTTATATGATTACACAACCCAAAGGCGCAGGTGATAATAGAATTATGGGCGGTGCACAAGATAATGGAAGTCCGTTTTTTACTTTTGATGGAAATTCAACTTCTGCTTCAGAAGATGTTAGCTCTGGAGACGGAAGCTATGGATATTTAGGGGATAGTTTTTGTTATACATCATCCCAAAATGGCGCTGTGCTAAGAGTTGATTATGATGGTTCAGGTAAACCTTCCAGAAATAATAGATGGAGTAATATTACTCCCAAAGATGCTAAAAATC
>JBGSKB010000559.1:0-4254 GCA_041741395.1 Melioribacteraceae bacterium | reverse complement strand
CTCCATATATTACTAAACCAAAATTTTATTTAACAGATGAAAGTTTTGCTAAGGAGAATAATTGTTATTTCATCGGTGGTAATTATATTAAATATAAAAATGATGGAGTAATTGAGAAAATAACTTATGAAAATAATATGTTTATTTATTCATGTAACTCTATAAAAATAATATTTAATCATAATTATGAAATTGTTAGTATTGGTTCTGAAAATGATTTTAAAAATAAATTGTTGAATAAAGCTTCAGAAATGATTTACTTACTTTCTAACTTAAAAGATAATTCTATTTTCAAACAATTTGATGTGAAATAATTTTATGAAATTTACACTTAATGGAATTGAAAAAGAATTTTTCGGAAATTCAGAATTATCCTTATTAAGATACTTACGTGATATTGAAGGAATAACATCTCCGAAAGATGGATGTTCTCCTCAAGCATCTTGTGGTGCGTGCACAGTTGAGTTAAATGGGAAAGCTGTTCTCTCATGTGTTTTTCCAATGTCAAAAGTAGAAAATGGATCTGTACTTACTATCGAAGGAATTGGAAATTACAAGCAAGAAGTTTTTGCAAATTCCTTTTCTGAAAAAGGTGGAACACAATGTGGATTTTGTACTCCGGGAATAGTGATGCAATCCAAAATTTTATTGGATCACAATCCAACTCCAACAGATGATGAAATTAGAAAAGCAATTCATCCAAATTTATGCAGATGCACTGGTTATAAAAAAGTCGTTGAATCTATTCAGTATGCTGCAGAAGCAATTAGAGAAAATAAAATAATTCACAAACCAACTATTGAAGCGAAAGTTGGAAAAAGATATCCAAAATATGATGCAGACAAATTAACATTAGGTAAAGCAAAATTTGTTGATGACATGAAATTTGAGGGAATGGTTTTCGCTTCATTAAAATTTAGCGAATATCCGCGAGCAATTATAAAAAATATAAATTTTGAAGATGCAGAAAACTTTTTAGGTGTAATAAAAATAATAACTTCAAAAGATATTCCCGGTGAAAGAAATACCGGATTGATAGTGAATGATTGGCCAATGATTATAAATATTGGTGAAGAGACAAGATATGTTGGCGATGTTTTAGCAATTGTTATTGCAGATTCGCAAGAAAATGCAAGAGAAGCAACAAAATTAATTGATGTTGATTTCGATATTCTTGAACCTTTAATTGATATGGAGAAAGCTTTATTGCCTAGTTCTCCGCAAATTCACAAAAATGGAAATTTGCTTTCTGAAACAATAATCGATCGAGGAAATTTAGATGAAGCAAGAAATAATTCCGATTTTATTTCATCTGGAGTTTATCATACTCAAATGATTGAACACGCTTTTATGGAACCTGAATCTGCAATTGCTCTTCCGGAAAAAGATGGTATTTTAATTTACTCACAAGGTCAAGGTGTTTACGAAGATAGAAAACAAATTGCAAAAGTTCTAAATTTATCTGAAGAAAAAGTGCGAGTTATACTAGTCCCAAATGGCGGTGGATTTGGTGGAAAGGAAGATTTAACAGTTCAACATCATGCAGCTTTATGTGCTTTTATTTTACAACAACCAGTTAAAATAACTTTAACAAGAGATGAATCAATATTGATGCACCCTAAACGGCATCCGCTTAGAATGAAATATGAAGTTGGGTGCAACAAAAATGGTAAACTAACTTTTCTGGATGCCGATATTCTTGGTGACACCGGTGCTTATGCTTCGGTTGGAATGAAAGTTTTAGAAAGAGCTGCCGGTCATTCAACTGGAGCATATACAATTCCTAATGTAAAAGTAAACAGCAAAGCAGTTTATACAAATAATTTGCCGTGTGGAGCAATGCGCGGTTTTGGAGTTAATCAGGTAACTTTTGCAATCGAAAGCTGCATTGATGATTTATGTGAAAAAAGTGGATTTGATCGTTGGCAATTTAGATTTGATAATGCAATAAAAAATGGTGATCAAACTGCAACGGGACAAACTATTCATAAAGGAGCAGGAGTAAGAGAAACTTTATTAGCAGTTAAGGGAATATTTAAAAGTGCTAAATTTGCCGGAATTGCTTGCGGAATTAAAAATACTGGCATCGGAAATGGAATGCCTGATGATGGAATTGTAAAAATTGAAATCATTTCAAATAATAAAGTTGTATTAAATCATGGTTGGACTGAGATGGGACAAGGCGTTAACACAATGGCTGTACAATTTTTATCTGAAGAAACCGGAATTGATCCGAACATTATTGAAGTAAAAGTCGATACGTCAAAAGAAGCAAAATCCGGAATGACTACTGCTTCGCGTGCCACATCAATAATTGGAAATTCTATTAGAGAAACATGTAAGCAATTAAAAGAGGATTTATCAAAAAATACTTTAAATGAATTAATTGGCAAAACATATACTGGGCAATGGATTTGCGATTGGACAACAAAACCCGGTGCAAATGTAAAAGAAACAATTACACATTATTCATATAGTTATGCTACTCAAGTCGTAATTCTTAATGATGAAGGGAATATTGATAAAATTGTTGCAGCACATGATGCTGGTAAAATTATCAATCCCACTTTATTTGAGGGACAAATTGAAGGCTCGGTTCACATGGGTTTAGGTTATGCAATTTCGGAAGAACTTGAATTGGAAAATGGAATTCCTAAAAGTACAAGGTTAAGAAAGATGGGAGTTTTACGCGCAAAAGAAATGCCGCAAATTGAAGTAATTGGAGTTGAAGTTGAAGATCCAAATGGTCCGCATGGAGCTAAAGGAGTTGGAGAAATTGGGTTAGTACCGACTGCAGCAGCTGTAGCAAATGCTTATTATCAATATGACAAAACACGATATTATAAATTGCCAATAAAGAAACGAATTAAAAATAATAAGTCGAGCTTTTAATGAATACAAATAATTTAAATCATTTTATTGAAAGAATGCCGAAAGCTGAATTGCACTTGCATATTGAAGGCACTTTTGAACCGGAATTAATGTTCGCAATTGCTGATAGAAATAAATTAAAAATAAAATTTAACTCTGTAGATGAATTAATAAATGCTTATGAATTTAATGATCTTCAAGAGTTTTTAGATATTTATTATGAAGGTGCAAATGTACTTTTAACAGAAGAAGATTTTTATGATTTAACAATTTCTTATTTCAAAAAGATTCACTCGCAAAATGTTGTGCATACAGAAATTATGTTTGATCCGCAAACACACACAGAAAGAGGAGTAAAATTTTCAACATTAATAAATGGAATAAAAAATGCTCAAGAAAAAGCAAAAGAAGAATTTGGAATTTCATCACAATTGATTATGAGCTTTCTCCGTCACCTTGATGAAAAATCCGCATTTAATACTTTGCAGCAATCCCTTGAATATAAAAAATGGATTGAAGCCATTGGATTAGATTCTTCCGAACTTGGAAATCCTCCATCAAAATTTAAGAATGTTTTTGCTGAAGCAAAAATAAATGGATTCAAAACCGTTGCTCATGCTGGTGAAGAAGGTCCCGCAGAATATGTTTGGGAAGCAATAAATCATTTAAATATTTCCAGAATTGATCACGGTAATAAATCACTTAATGATGATAGATTAGTGAACAAATTAGTTGAGAAACAAATTCCATTAACTGTTTGTCCCCTTTCAAATATTCGATTGAAAAATGTTGATAAGATTGAAAATCATCCATTAAAAACTATGCTGCAAAAAGGTTTGGTCGCAACTGTGAATTCTGATGATCCGGCGTATTTTGGTGGTTATATGAATGAGAATTACAAGTCTGTTACAGAAGCTCTTAATTTAACAAAGGAAGATTTGTACCAACTTTCATTAAATTCGTTTAACTCAGCTTTTTTAGAAAAAGAAGAAAAGAGAAATTTAGTAAATACTCTAAATTCGTTTTATGAGAATAATAAATGAAAAGAGTTTTAATTACAGGTGCTTCTGGTTTAATTGGAAAACAACTAATAAGTTTTCTATCAAACTATAATTTTGAAATAATTATACTTAGCCGATCTAAAAATAATTCATCAAATACGTTTATATGGAATATTGAAAATAGATTTATTGAACCAGATGCGTTAAATAATTTAGACTATATAATTCACTTAGCCGGCGCTGGTATTGGTAATAAACGATGGACGAAAAAAAGAAAAAAGGAAATTATTGATAGTCGTGTAAAATCCGCTGAATTACTTTTTAGTGAAATTGCCAAATTAGAAAAAAAACCTAAAGCAATTATTTCAGCTTCTGCAATTGG
>JBGSKB010000558.1:0-8174 GCA_041741395.1 Melioribacteraceae bacterium | reverse complement strand
TCATACGCATCAAGAATGGCAGGGACTTGTGCTTCCCTTCCGATTCCTCTTAAGCCTTCTGCAATATTAAAAACTAAATCCCATCTTTTTCCTTTATTTAGTTTTTTAGTTAAATCCCAAATATTGCCAATTCTTTCAGTTGTATTACCAATTTCTTTTAAAGTATTATCAATTGCTGCAATTGTACTTTCTTTATCAAATTCAGCAGTTTCTTCTTCACCAAAACCAAGCTTTAAGTATTGTTCGCGAAGATCAAAAGTAATTCCAATATTCATTATTATTTATAATTTACCGTTTTTAGTTATTGATGAATTTCCGAAACTTCATCATAATATTTAAAGATTTTCCCTTCATAATTTTTTAATAAAATATAATTGCCTTCTCTTCCTTGAAAATATTCAGGCAATAAAGGAATTTTACCGCCGCCGCCAGGTGCATCTACAATATATTGAGGAACAGCATAACCTGTTGTATGACCGCGTAAACCTTGAATCATTTCCAATCCTTTAGAAATAGGTGTTCTGAAATGAGCAGTTCCCTGAACTGGATCGCATTGATAAAGGTAATAAGGTTTAACTCTAATTTTTAACAATCCTTGGTAAAGTGGTTTCAGAATATCTACAGAATCATTTACACCTTTTAAAAGTACTGTCTGACTTCCCAAAGGAATTCCGGCATCAGCTAACCTTGAACAAGCTTCTTGAACTTCCGGAGTTAATTCATCCGGATGTGTAAAATGTATGCTCATCCAAAGCGGGTGATATTTCTTCAGAATTTTTGTTAAAGCTGGTGTAATTCTTTGTGGAAGTACAACTGGAACTTTCGTTCCCATTCTAATAAATTCAATATGAGGAATTTTTCGTAATCGAGAAAGCAGCCATTCAATTTTATCATCAGCTAAAGTTAATGGATCTCCGCCGGAAATTAAAACATCTCTAACTTCAGGATGTGCTTTTATATATTCAATGGCATTTTCCCATTGTTTGAGATCATGCTTGTATTCACCGCCGGGATTTCCAACCATTCTTGAACGAGTGCAATATCTACAATAAACTGAACAAAAACCAGTAGCTAAAAACAGAACACGATCGGGATATCTATGTACCAAACCTTTAACCGGAGAATCGCCTTCTTCATTCAAAGGATCAGCAGCTTCACCAGGTGAAAGTATTTCTTCATCTTTTACCATAATTACAGTTCTTCTTAATGGTTGATTTTCATCGAGTCCATCAATTAAACTTGCGTAATATGGAGTAATTGCAAAAGGTAAAGGTCCTCTATGGGCAAGGATGCCTTCTTTTTCATCATTAGAAAGAGTAATAATTCTTTCTAACTTTTCTATAGTTCTAATTCTATTACTAACTTGCCAATGCCAATCATTCCATTGCTCGTTAGTAATTGTAGGATAATATTTCTTTCTGAAAGTTTGACTTTTTTTACTAATAGGGAAAAGTAATTTACTTACAACACTAAGAGTTGTCTCTTCATTTTTTGTTTTTTGTTTCTGCGATAATTTGCTGTTTAGCTTTTCCGATAGGGTGTTAAAGTTAGTTGAGGGAGTTTGTGATTGAATATTTTTTTGTGAAACTTCCACTGAAGTTTCTAGAGAATAAGTCGAACTCGGAGGTTCTTCTTTCTCCGCAAAAAGTTGCAATTCTTCCATTGAATGTATCTTTCCTCTCTGAGAATTTTGTTGTAAAATAATTGTTATTTAAAGAATAATAAATCATCGAAAAATTTAATTATTTATAAAAAATTGCTGCGATACATAACATAAAAAAAATGATATTGTCAATATAAATCTTCGAAATATTTAAATTTTTTTTTACTTGACAAGTGCACGTTTGTTCACTATTTTTATAGTGTACAAAATAACACTAGAGGTTAGGTTGACTGAGCGACAAAAAAATATTCTAAATTTTATAAAAGAGTTTGTTGAAGCAAATGGTTTTCCGCCTTCCTATAGAGAAATTGGTAATCATTTTGATATAAGCAGTACGTTTGGTGTTAAACGTCATCTTGATGCTTTAGTAAAAAAGGGATATTTAAATGTATTTACTAATTCAAATAGATCAATTACTTTAACAGAAAAATCAGATATTCTTTTTAACACTAAAAGAGAAAATAATTCTTTGGAAATTCCGATGCTTGGAAAAGTTGCAGCAGGTTATCCTGTTTTATCTGATCAAAACATTGATGGAACTTTGCTAATTGATGCAAGTCTAATTAAGAAAGGTTTTAAATACTTTGGATTAAAAGTTCGCGGTGAAAGTATGATTGATGATGGAATTTTAGAAGGTGACACAGTAATTGTTAAAGCACAAAAAGAGGCAATCAATAATGATATTATTATTGCTATGCTCGATAATGATACTACGGTAAAAAGATATTTTAAAAAAAATGATCGAATTGAATTAATTCCGGCAAATAAAAATTTTAATCCAATTGTTGTAAAAAATAAAAATGAATTTTCAATATTGGGCAAAGTTGTAGCAGTTTTTAGAACATATAATTAAGGGGAATAATGAAAACAGAAATTTTTAATTCGGCTATAAATCAAAGAAGAAGATTAAAATTCCTATATAATTTGAATATGGTAGAAGTTGAACCATATTATTTATCAAAAAATAGAAATGGGAACAAAGTAATTTACGGAAGAGTAAACTCTTCAAATGAAATTAAAATGTTTGAGTTTAATAAAATTTTTAATATTAAGATTTTAGGTAAATCAAAATTTTCTCCCATAATCCCAATTTTAAATTAAAATTTGAGAATTGAGTATGAAAGAAAGTTTTAGACAAAGAAAAGTTGATGATTTGGTAAATCATTTTTGGCGGAATGGATATTTAACTTTAAGTAGAAAGTATGGAAAGTATTTGCCAGAACCAAATAATATTGGCAATTATGAAGTAGATGCAATTGGCAAGCTAAAAAAGAAATTTGCAATTGGCGTAACATTATCTGAAGAAGAATTGAATGATCCTAAAATTTATTCTAAATTAGAGTTTTTAGCAACAAGACACACAAAATTTTCAAATAGCAAAGTAACTTTGTTTGTTGGTGTTCCAAAAGAACTTTTTAATAAAGTAAAAATATGTTTAACAAATCTAACAACCGAAGCTCAAAAAAATATTAAAGTTGTTGCAATAAGCGATGAAAATCGATCAAAAAACCCTTAGTTAAATTATTTTCCTCTATCAAATTTTTCATCAAAAAGTTAATAACTAAATTTTTGACCCAAAATTTTTAATAATTATTGAGAACTTATTCTCATTCTTATTGTACAAATCAATTGAATTAAGTAACTGATTACTAATTAATGAACCTTGACATTTAGTTTTAGGTCGGTTATTTTGGAAATTCGGATTTAAAACAAGTTGAGAGAATCTTTTGTCCAAATCACTTAGTTCAAAAGACTTAGAGTTAATTGAAACTGTAAAAGAAAATGGGAATATCCCAAACCATATTGCTATCATTATGGATGGTAATGGAAGATGGGCTGAAAACAAAAGATTACCAAGGGCTGCTGGTCATAAAAAAGGAGTAGAAACTGTAAGAACAATGGTGCAATCTTGCATCAATTTGGGAGTTAAATATCTTACTTTATATACTTTTTCAACGGAAAATTGGAATAGACCACAGCAAGAAATTTCTACACTAATGAGATTAATGGTTAGAAGTTTAAAAAACGAAACGAATGAACTTAATAAAAATAACGTAAAAATTATTGCAATTGGTGACTCACAAAGTTTACCAAAAATTGTTCAAAAAGAATTAGAACAAGCAAAAATTAAAACAGAAAACAATAAAGCACTCGTTTTAAATTTGGCACTAAGTTATAGTGGTCGTTGGGAAATTATTGAAGCAACAAAAAAAATTGCTAAAAATTTTGCTGAAGGAAAGGTTAAGGTTGAAGATATCAACGAAGAACTTATTTCACAGAATTTAACAACTGCCGGAATTCCTGATCCTGATATAATGATCAGAAGCGGCGGAGAACATAGAATAAGTAATTTTTTGATTTGGCAAATTGCATATTCTGAACTTTATGTTTCAAAAGTACTTTGGCCAGATTTTACTTGTAAAAATTTAATTGAAGCAATTGAAGATTATCAACATAGAGAGAGAAGATTTGGACTCATCAGTAAACAGGTTTCTGATACCCACAAAAAAATTCAGACGTAAGAAACACATACCTAACAACCTGTTTATTTATCTGTTTGTTACACTTTTAATTTTTAATTCTTTGACGCTTGCTCAATTTAATAGAGTAAATTACTTAGTTTTGGGAATTACGGTTGAAGGCAACAAAACAGCAGACGCCAATACGATTATTGCAAATAGCGGATTAAAAGAAGGCGGCGAATTAGAAATTCCAGGTGATGCCACAAATAATGCAATTAAAAGACTTTGGGGATTAGGAATTTTTGATGATGTTCAAATTTTAATTGATAAAAAAATTGATACCGGCGTTTTCATTCTAATAAAAGTTAAAGAATTCCAAAGAATGGAAAAAGTTATTTTTAGAGGTAATGATGAAATTGATGAAGAAGATATTAATAAAGAAATTTCATTTATAAGCGGACAAACTTTAAAACCTCAAGAAATAAAAAGAATAATTACTAAAGCTAAAGAATTATATTTAGATGATGGTTTTCTAAATGTAAAAATTACTCCACAAAAATTTTCTTTCTTAAAAGCAGATACAACTGATGATGAAATCATTGTTTCTTGGGTAAATAATAATGATTCGAGTGATACTGAAGAAACAGTTTATGAGTATAGTCCGGATAGAAGATCAAATATTATAACAAGAATTAAAGAAAGACTGCTGTTAGTTTTAGATGTTGAAGAAGGTGATGAAGTTATAATTCAAAATATTTCATTCAATGGAAATCAAGCTTTTGAAGATGACGACTTAAGATCTGAACTTGATGAAACTGTTCAAGATGCGTGGTGGAGATTTTGGAGTTCTGCAAATTTTAAAAAAGAAGATTTTGTTGAAGATAAAAAATTGTTAACTACTTTTTATCAAAAAAATGGTTACAGAGATTTTGAAATTTTATCAGATTCCGTAAAACTTTCTGATGATAAAAAATTTATGGATGTTATTCTTAATGTGTATGAAGGTCCTCAGTATAAAATTAGAAATATTGAATGGGTTGGGAATACAGTTTATCCAAGTGCAATTTTAACTGAACGTCTTGGATTTCAAAAAGGTGACATTTACAATCTCGAACTTTTCAATCAAAATTTGTCCGGAAATCAAGCTCAAACTGATGTTGCATCACTTTATTTAGATAATGGTTATCTAACTTACCGACAAGAAGCAACAGAAAATAAAGTTGGTGAAGATTCAATGGATATTTCAATAAAAGTTTCAGAAAGCAATCAATTTAGAATTGGCAAAGTTGAAATTAATGGAAATGATAGAACTAAAGACAAAGTAATTAGAAGAGAACTTTACACTATTCCCGGAGATTATTTTAGAAGAAGTAATATTTTTAGAAGTATTCAGCAATTAGCAAATTTGAATTATTTTAATGTTGAACAGCTTTATCAAAAAGGTGTTGATTATAGACCGGCAACCGATAGTATTGTAAATCTACTTTACAATGTTGAAGAAAAATCAAGTGATTTTATCAACGCATCCGTTGGTTACAGTGAATCTTATGGATTTAGCGGTTCAGTTGGTGTTACACTTACAAATTTTTCAATTACAGAACCTTTCCAACTTGGCGGCGGTCAAATAGTCAATTTTAGTTGGCAATTTGGTGTTGGCAACTATTATCGAACTTTCAGTTTTGGTTTTACAGAACCGTGGTTTATGGATACACCAACATCACTTGGGTTTGATTTGTTTGATACAAGACAGCAATATATTTACTATTTAAGACAAAGTGGAATTTCTTTACGTGCCGGAAGAAGATTAACTTGGCCGGATGATAGATTCTATTTACAAGGGCTTATGAGATTCCAATATAATGATGTAATTGATGGAAGAAGTTATTATGCAGAAGGAATTTCAAGACAATACACTGCCGGATTAAACATTTCAAGAAATGATATTGATAATCCAATATTCCCTTCAACTGGATCAAAAATTTTATTAAGTGGAGAATTATCTGGCGGACCAATTCTTCCTGGTGATGTTGATTATTACAAAATTGAATTCACTGCAGATTGGTACAGAAGATTGTTTAATTCAAATCGTCTCACATTTTATTCCAATATAGATATTGGCTATATTCATGAAATTGTTAACGGAACAACTATTCAACCGTTTGAATTTTTCTATATGGGTGGAAACGGTTTAGTTATTGCTACAACTCCATTACGAGGATATGCCGATAGAACCGTTGGACCGCAAAGCAGTTCTGGCTTAACAATTGGCGGACGTGTTAAAACTAAATATACTGCTGAAATTAGAGCGGCATTAACATTAGAACCAATGCCAATTTATATGTTAGTATTTGCAGAAGCTGGTAATACTTTTGAAGATCTTCCTACTGCTGATTTATTTAATTTAAGAAAATCAGCTGGTATTGGAGCAAGAATTTTAATTAATCCTATTGGTCTAATAGGTTTCGATTATGGATATGGATTTGACAGAAAAGCTGTCGATGGTGAAGATCCTAAATGGGAATTTCATTTCCAATTTGGAAAGGGCTTTTAACAATAAAAAATCAAACAAACAATGAGGTTAAATTGAGAACAACACCTCTATTTCTACTATTTTTCATAACAGCAGCTTCGCTATTTGCTCAAAATACTCAAAAAATTGGTTGGGTAGATTCCGAAATAATTTTACAACAATATCCTCCGGCAATTAAAGCTCAAAGCGATTTAGATGCAATGACATCAAAATGGTCAAAATCAATTGATAGTATGACTACAGATTTGCAAACAGCATATACTGAAGCTCAAAAACAATTTACAAACATGACCCCAGACAAACAAAAAGAAGTTCAACAAGATTTAGTTAAAAAGGAACAGACAATCCAACAATTCCGTCAGCAAAAATTTGCTCAGCCAAATGGTGAACTTTTCTTAAAACAAGATGAATTATTAAAACCAATTAAGGCAAAAATTCTTGACGCGATTGATAATGTAAGAAAACAAGAAGGAATGTCATTCGTTTTTGATAAAACTGGTGATGTACTTTTGCTTTTTGCAGATCCTCAATATGATTTAACAAATATTGTTTTAGATAAGTTAAAAAGAGGATAATTTTTTTCACATTTTTTTCTAGAGGTTTGAGCTTTGCATAAATAAAATTAG
This sequence comes from Melioribacteraceae bacterium, assembly GCA_041741395.1. Lineage (GTDB taxonomy): Bacteria > Bacteroidota > Ignavibacteria > Ignavibacteriales > Melioribacteraceae. Next base: position 893 of record JBGSKB010000558.1, on the reverse strand, counting down.
CAAGTTTCAAACCTCTATGTTATTTTAAACAGCATATTTGGGAGAGATTAGTTATGAAACAAAGTAGATATTTAATTTTGTCTCTTTTTATTTTTACCTCAACAAGTTTGTTTGCTCAACTAAAAATTGGTTATGTTGATTCAGAAACTGTCATTAGTCAACTTCCGGATGCACAAGATGCACAAAAGAAAATTGATACCCAAATTGGAGAATGGCAAAAAGAATTAGATGTTCTGAAAAAAGAATGGCAAGATAAATTTGATGATTATGAAAAAAGAAAGTTGATTATGGGTAATCAAAAAAAGGCAGAAACTGAAAAAGAACTTGTTGCAATGGAAGAAAAAGTTGAATCATTCAGACAAGGAAAATTTGGTGTAAATGGCGAACTTTATAAAAAACAAGAAGAATTAATGAAACCGATTCAAAATAAAGTTTTTGCTATTATTGAAGAAGTTGCCGTTGAGAAAGAATTAGATTTTGTATTTGATAGAAGCGGTGATTTAATATTTCTTTACGCAAAAGAAGAATATGATATTACTCCGGACGTTTTAAGAAAATTACAATAATATTTAGAAATTAATTTTGTTGAACAAAAATCTCGTAAACTATAAATGAAATTAAAAATTGTAGAACTTGCAGAACTTGTAAATGGCAGAATAATTGGCGACTCAAATTTAGAAATATCAAGATTATCAAATATTCAAGATGCGGAAAATGGTGATTTAACTTTTTTGTATATGGCAAGCTATAATCATTTTCTAAATTCCACAAAAGCATCTGCAATTTTGGTTAATAAAGATATTGAGCAAACCAATAAAAATTTGACTTACATAATTGTAGATAAACCAAATCTGGCATTTCAAAAAATTATTATAAAATATTTTAGTCCGGAA
>JBGSKB010000557.1:0-3213 GCA_041741395.1 Melioribacteraceae bacterium | reverse complement strand
ATATAAAAATCCCAAATTACCGCTGAATGACTTATTGTTTTCATCGTTCGCCAAATAAGAAGCATCTGCATTTCTTACGCTTGTATTTATCACACCATTATTATTTACGTATATTGGATTTTTTGTTTCCTCATTTGTAATATTTATTAAATCATATCTTCCGCCAAATGTTAAAGATATTTTGTTTTGAATTAATTCAAATTCATCGGTTGCAAAAATTCCTAAGTTTCTAAATTTAGAATCCGGAACCGGTTTATCAACTATAATAACATTTGTTTTTTTATTTGTTGTTTTTCTAATTCCTTCATATTCTCTTTGCCAATAATCAATTCCGGTAATTAGAATATTTGAATTATTAAGAATCCAATCACTCTGAATTATAAATCCATCCATAGTATGCTCTGCAAAGGGATTTGAAATTACATTAGCATTTGGTCTTGTTTCAACATTTCGTTTTATAATTTGATGATAATATTTTAACTGTGTCTTTGTCAAATATTTTGAAAGATTATAAAAATAAATTTCTCCATTAAATAATTCTCTTTTAGCATAAATATATTTTGCTTTTGCAGTTTCCGGAAATGGATCTCCACCCGGTAAACCAACATCATAAGCAGAAAATTTATTATATGAAATATTTACTTCAGTATTTTCATAAGGAATTATTCTAAATTTTCCATTTATGCTTTCGTCTTGAAATGAACTATTTTCTAAAACTCCTTTAGGAGTTTTTAGGTTATCCGCAGTTCTATATAATCCGCTAATTATAAATGACCAATTCTGATTTCCAGTCGATAAACTTAAATTATTACTAATATTGTTATTCACTGAATTGTATGAGGAAGTAAATTTTGGCTGAATAAAAAAGTTACTATCAAAATTTGGTTCTTTACTTTTAATATTTATAATTCCACCAGTTGCACCGCTTCCATAAAGTGAAGAAATTCCTCCTTTAACAATTTCAATATTCTCAATATCGTTTAAGTTCAATAACGATAAGCCCGCAGAAAGATTTGTCGAAGTTTCAATTCTGTATCCATCAAGTAAATAAATTATATTTTGTTTACTCAATCCTCTTATGTTAATAGTTGTTCCCCAAGGAGCATCTTTTATTACAGCAATTCCCGCATTATTGCTTACTAAATCTGATATTGTAAGAAAGTTTGATTTATCAATTTTATCGCTATTTAAAAATTCTATTGGAATTACTGATTCTTTTAACCGTTTATCATATCGCGAGCTTTGAACAATTGCTTCACCCAGACCAATAATATTCGGTTCTAAAGAAATATCCAACTGGTAATTTTCATTTGCTTTAACAATAATATTTTTCGTTTCAGAATTATATCCAATATGAGAAAATATAATTTTGTAATTCCCGCTTGAATTTATTTCAAATTTGTAATCTCCATTTTCATCGCTAAAATATTGACTTTCCAATTCGACAATTTTAATTGATACATTGCTAAGTAATTTTCCATCAGATTTAATTGAACCAAATATTTTTGAATTTTGTGCTAAAACAAAATTGGCTGAAATGAGTATAGTTATCACAATTTTAAATAAATGTTTCATGATGCTTGGGGTTAAATGTTTATGATTATTGAATTATTGGCAATTTAATAATAACGCTTGTACCCGGGAAATCGCCATTTGCAATTTTTGATGGACTTGTAATATTGATACTCCCATTTAGTCTTTCAACAATTTCTTTAACAAGCGATAAACCTAAACCACTTCCTTCAATATACTTACTTGGTAAATTTGTTGCTCTATAAAATTGCTGAAATATTTTTTCAATTTCATTTTTAGGTATTCCGATCCCACTATCTGAAGTTTCAATTGTAATATTTTTTTCATCTTCATTCAAATCAATATATACCGCTTGATTTTCCTTTGTATATTTTACAGCATTTCCAATTATATTTGATAATACCAGTTCAAGCATTATTGGATCGCAGTCAATTTCATTTTTCCTACTTCTAAAATCATTAACTTTTAATTCAATATGTTTGTTTTTAATTATATCAGTTTTTTGAGATAAAACAATTTTCAGAGTTTTTAGTAAGTCAACTTTTGTAAAAGTTATATCATTCAACAATTTCAGTTTTGAAATCCGCAAAATATTATTAATCAATTTTAGTGCTTCATCAGTTCGTGTTTTTGTCCGCCCAAGTTTTCTCTTCATTTGTTCATTTACTTCACCAACATAGCCATTTTGAATAAGTTCAATAATTGATTGAGCGGCAACAATCGGACTTTTTATTTCATGTACAACAGCCATTATATATTTTTGTTTAGCTTCTTCGGCATTATTTAATTCTTCCAAAGTTTCTTTTAATTGCTGTTCACGTTTGTATAATCTTTTTGCAATTCTGCTTGTAATTCCAATAGTTGTATAAATTGTGAAAATAAAAATTCCAAGCGAGAAAATTATAAATTTAACGTTGTGAACATTTTCACTAAAATAAATTTCACTCATGTGATAATGAGGAATATTTCCCAAATGTTCTAATGTTACAATACTAGAAAAAGAAAAAATCAATAATGTTGCCATTATAAAAATTACATGAATTGGCAGAATTAAACTTCCAATTATCATATGAAAAATATAAAGCATATAAAGCGGTGTTTCAATGCTTCCGGTAAAATACACTATTAATGTAAGTGCAATTAAATCTAAAACCATTTGTAAAAGTGAATAATGCAAAACATTAAACTTACCAGGGGTACATTTAATTTTATTACTAAATGCAATAAAAATAATATTATAAACTGCAATACTTATAGAAATTATAATAAACCATTTTCTCTGATATTCAGAAAATTGTATTCCGAATAATTGTTGCGCAATAAGAAACATAAATATCAGCATTACAACTGCGCCAAACCTCAGTTGAATAAACCAAATATTTCTAGCTTTTATTGATTTCCAATATTCTTCGTAATTATGGGCCCATTTAGGAACGAGTTTAAACATATTTTTTATGATTAGACTCACATAAATATGTGAGTCTAAATTAATTTTAGTTATGCAATATATTTACCGCGTTTCACATAAGTTGTATGTAATAATTTATGTGATAAATGTCCGCAAGGTCCTTCTTTCAAAAAGTTTTCATAAATGAAATTAATATGTGGATTTTCATGAGACTTTCTAATCGGTAATCCTTCTTCTTCCTTATAAATTGCTTCAGCGCGTTTTTTTCTTAT
>JBGSKB010000556.1:0-13013 GCA_041741395.1 Melioribacteraceae bacterium | reverse complement strand
GGCATCCGCAACTAAAATACGTCTTACCCCAAGTTGACTATTTATCCCAGGATATGCATAATAAGGTGAAAGAGTATCCTCCGAAGCTTCAACTGTATAAATTGCCATTTGCTTTGCAGAAATAGGTGTGGTTTGTGCTTGATGCGTGGCGAAATGACTAATAAAAATAGCTAAGATTAGAAAATATTTCCTCATAAAGCCCCCAAAAATGACTTTGATTATTATTATTTTTATAAAGAAAGAAAATACAATCATTTATTTTCTTATGCAATATTAAAAACCATTAATGGTTTATATTATAAATCATTTTGAATTTTGTGTCACTTTCATTTAATTATTATTCAATTTTGAAATATATTTTTAATAGGAGAAAGCATGTCAACTTTGATGGTAAGTGTTTCCGGAATTAGAGGTTTGGTTGGTGATGGTTTGGATCCAAACACAATTGTAAAATATACTTCCGCTTATGCTGATTTTTGCGGATTCGGAAAAATTGTTGTTGGATCTGATGGAAGAATTTCAGGAAATATGGTTAAGCATATTTTAATTGGAACTTTATTAGCAAAAGGAAATGATGTTATCGATATTGGAATTTGTCCAACTCCGACTGTTTTATATAATGTAACAAAACTTGGAGCTGTCGGCGGAATTCAAATTTCTGCAAGTCATAATCCAAATCAATGGAATGCATTAAAACTGCTAAATTCCAAAGGAGAATTTATGACTCCCGAAGAAAATAAAATTATGCTTGATAAATTAGAGACATCAAATAATTATAAAAAATGGAATGAATTAGGAAATTTAACATTATATGATGAAGGTTTGCAAAATCACATTAAAAATGTATTAAAACTTGTTGATGTTGATTTAATAAAATCGAAAAAATTTAGAGTTGTTTTAGATTGCGTAAACGGAGCCGGAAGTTATGTTATGCCTCAATTTCTTAAAGATTTAGGTTGTGAAGTTATTAAATTAAACTGTGGGAAAACCGGAATTTTTCCAAGATTACCGGAGCCAATTCCAGAAAATTTAATAGAAACAATGAAATTTGTGAAAGAACAAAATGCCGATTTAGCAATTGTTGTTGATCCAGATGTTGATAGATTAGTTTTAATCACTGACAAAGGCGAACCTTTTATTGAAGAAAATACAATTACACTTGCAACGAAACATATTCTTTCAAAAGTAAAGGGAAATGTTGTTGTTAATTTATCAACCAGCAGATCTGTTGAAGATGTTGCTTCTGCGGAAGGTTGCAAAGTTTTTAGAGCACCGGTTGGTGAAGCAAATGTGGTAAAACTTATGAAAGAAGTAAATGCTGTAATTGGCGGTGAAGGAAGCGGAGGAGTAATTTATCCAGAATTGCATTATGGAAGAGATGCGTTAGTCGGAACAGTTTTAACATTAGAACATCTTGCTCAGCAAAATAAAAAACTTTCTCAAATAAAGGATGAATTACCAAAATATTTTATTGCAAAGAAAAAAATAGAATTGGGAAATGTTAATCCGGATAAAATTGTTGAACAAATAAAAGAAAAATATAGGAATGAAAAAATAAATACCGATGACGGACTAAGAATTGATTTTGAAAGTCATTGGGTTCATTTTAGAAAATCAAATACAGAGCCAATTATTCGATGTATTGCCGAAGCTAAAACTGAAGAAGAAGCAAATTTATTTATTGATAAATACTTTGGTGAAATTAAAGAATTGATGAAATAAATTATTTTATTTGTAGGCGCAAGCTTCAGCTTGCGTCTTTATTTCCGCAGCTTAAAAGCTGCAGCTACATTTTTTATCAATTCAATCTTTCCCGCTTTTTAAAAAAACTTAATAATGCATTATCATACGAAGAATTTGTTTCAATCAAATTATAATCGTAGCCTAATTTTGCACATCCGTTTTTAATTTCCGCAAGATAATTCTGCATTGAATCAAAATATGATTTTTGAATTTGAATCGGCTGCGTAGTTAATTCTTCCTTATTTTCCATATCTATAAATATTGAATCATTCTTAAAATTAAAATTTATTTCTGTTGGATCTAAAACGTGAAAAATTATTACTTCATTTTTTTTGAAATAAAACTTCTTCAACGAATTTAGAATTTCTTTCGGATCATCCAAAAAATCTGATATTAAAATTACCAATCCCCGTTTAGATAATTTTTCCGCAATTGAATTTATTGAATCCGAAGTTTTAGTTTCACTATTAGGTGAAAATTTTTCAATCTCAGTAAGCAATTGTTTTAAATATGTTCTTTTGGATTTTGGTGACAAATAACTTTTCAATTCACTTGAATATAAAGCTAAACCAACTGCATCTTGCTGTTTAAGCAGCAGATAAATAAAACTTGCAGCTAAAACTTTTGCATATTCAAATTTAGAAATCTCACTTTCATTTTTATAATCCATTGATTTACTTGTATCAAGAATTATGTGAGCTAATAGATTTGTTTCTTCTTCATACTGTTTAATAAAATATTTTTCACTTTTTGCAAAAACTTTCCAATCTAAATTTTTTATAGAATCACCTTGCATATAAGGACGATGCTGACTAAACTCAACACTAAAACCGTGATAAGGACTTTTATGATAACCAACCATAAAACCTTCTACCACAGTTCGTGCTTTTAGTTCAAGAGTTTTTAATTTTGCTATTACAGAAGGATTTAGAAGTTTGGAAAAATCATTTTGCTTTTTCATCAGTTATAAAATATTATTATTTCTCAAAACATCTTCCGGAGATTTTCCTAAATTTTTTAATTCCATTTGCGCATCATCTGCTAATTCTCCATTCGGAAATTTTTCCAAATATAATTTGTAAGTTTTTTCAGCTAACGGAAAATTTTTAATTTCGTTTGCAAGAATAAACGCCGACATAAAAATTGAACTTTCTGCTAATGGTGAATTTGGATAATTTTCATAAATCTTTTTATACGAATCAACAGCTTTATTTAAAGATTCCAATGGTTTTACATTTTTAATAACTTGTCCTTGATAAAGTTTGGCAATTTCAAAAAGTGAAGAATCTGCAACTGAACTTTTAGGATAATCATTTACTACTTCTTCAAATTTTACAACAGCTTCATCATACTTTTCGGAAGTTATTAAGTTTTTTGCTTCGCTAAAAATTTGTTTTTCGCTTTCACTACTGCAAAAAGCTAATGCAAATAATAAAATTGGGAAAATTACATTTTTTATAGATTTCATAAATTGTACCTTGAATGAATTAATAAATCAAAAAAAATTATGGATTGAATGTTATTAAAGTTTTGAATTTTATGAAAGGAAAATCAATTTGCAATTTTATCTTTTGCGGAAGAAGTTTTGGTTTTGGAATTATTATTATTTTTCAATTTTATCTCAGAATTTCCGGCAATTTCCAATAATAACATATTTGCCCCAACGTCAAATAATTGTTTTTTTTCATTTCGATCAAAAAAATCAATGGAATCAGAAATAATTATATCTGATTTTTTTAATAAAATTCTCGTAATTGCAATTATTTTTAGCATTAAAGGAATTTCAACTTTTGCAACATTTTGAAATTTAGAGTAAAAATGTGGAACAAAAGGAGTGTTAAAAATCATTTCAGGTTCAATTGATTTTAATAACAATAAATCATTTACCAAATCTTCATGAGTTTGATTTGGAAGTCCTACAATATTTCCCGTACAAATTTTATAACCTAATCTTTTTAAATATTTTAGAATATTAATTCTGTCATCGAGTTTATTGCTTTTATTGAAGAACGAAAAATTTTCTTTATTGGAAGAATTAAATTTCAGCAAATAATTATCTGCACCGGCAAATTTCCAAGCACGGTATTCATCAAAACCTCTTTGTAGTAAATGCAGCGTAATTTGAATATCATGATCTTTTTTAATTTTATAAATCAAATAAGAAATCATATCCGTGTCGTAATAATTATCAGAACCGGATTGCAGAACAATATTTGTAATATCGTTGCTGATAATTTCTTTTATCTTTACAAGAATTTCATCAGGAGAAAGTCGAAATCTTTCTGTAGAAATATTGTCTTCGCGCAATTCACAATAAAGACAACTATTTTCGCAATAATTTGAAAACTGAATTGACGCAATTTTATTTTTAAATCTGCCTAAATAAAGTTCTTTTATTGCGCGGGATTTTTCAAAAAGCATTAATAAATCCTCTTTTTCTTCCAAATTTAGGAGAAAGAAAACCTCTTCTTTTGTTATTTCACTCTTATTTAGGATTTCTAATAAATTCATTTTTGTTTGCGCAAATTTTTTGCTTAGTAAAAACATCAAGAAATATACCATTAAATGATTTTGATTTTGGATTTTTTCAAATTTGAAATGAATTTACGGGGAAAGAAAATAATTTCAACAATTTAGGAAGAAAATAGCTTATATATTTTTATTTGAATTGATTTGAAAATTGAGTGGAATAAATTTCTTGTAAAATGTACTAATTATTGAATTTCAATAATTCAATTATTTCCTAAAAGAGAGAATTTTAGATAGTTAATCTTTTTTATTTAAGAAAATTAAGACAAACTGATATTAAGACAATTTTTACAAAACTGCACTTTCAGTTAACTCAACAAAACATTTTGTCGCATTTAAATTACAATTTACTCCAAATGGAATTGTTAAATTTTCTTTAATGTGTCCGTGATTAAAACTGTAAATAACCGGAATTTTAAGTTTTCCAAAATAATTTTCTATAACTTCGTTTAGCGTAATTGCACTTTCTTCAAATTTTTTTTCGTAACAATCGACAAATCTTCCAAGAATAATTCCTTTAACTTCTTTGAAAATGTTTGCTAATTTTAGCTGATTTAGCATTCTATCAACTCTGTAAGGTTCTTCGCCAATTTCTTCAATTAGTAAAATTGCATCTTTCAAATTCGGAAAATAATCCGTTCCCATTAAAGAAATTATAAGAGATAAATTTCCGCCAACAATTTTTCCTTCACTTCTTCCGGAATTTAATACAAAGAATTTTTCATCTCTTGGGTTATGAAGTTTGCCAATTTTTTTATTTGATGTTAAGATTTTCCAAAAATTTCCTTCTGCAAATTCATTTATTTCTCCCGAAAAATCACTCGCAACCATTGGTCCCGCAAAAGTTACTAATCCGGTTTTCTTGAAAATTGACATTTGCAAAGCCGTAATATCACTGTAACCGACAAAAATTTTGGGATTTTTTTTGATAATGTTAAAATCAATTCTATCAAGTAATCTTCCGGAACCATATCCGCCGCGGACAGAAAAAATTGCATTTACACTTTTATCTTCAAACATTTCATGTAAATCAGCTAATCTTTCATCATCAGAACCAGCTAAATATCCGTGTTTTTTGCCTACATTTTTGCCGATTTTAGTTCTGTATCCCATTTTTTCTAAATAATTAACTCCATTCTGAATTGCGTCTAAATTATTTGGAGTTGATGCTGGTGAGATAATTCCAATTACATCATTTTTATGCAATTTTTTAGGTTTTATGATTTTCATACACATTCTTTCAAAAAATTTGTTGAATATATAAAAACTTAAACCTTTTTGCAAAATTTGATTTCAGTTATCAAATTAAAAAATATGGAAATCTCTAAAAACTCCAAATCGCAAAAAACAAATCTCAAATAATCTCGAATAACCCAAATTCAAATGACAAAAATTAAATTTTCTGAGAATTTGGTTTTTGGATTTTGAATTTATTTGTTATTTGGAACTTTTTGTTTGAGATTTTTGTAATGCCTATATGTTTAAAATGAAGGTTTTTTACAATAATAAATCCATTCTTTCCCATTCCGTAAATTTTTTTTGAATGAAATTTAGAACAAATTCATGTTGTTCACTTCCATTTCCTTCAACATTTATTGGTTCGCCAAATTCAAAAAATACTTTTTTGGAAGCGTCTATTTTCCCTAATTCTTTAATAAGTTTTCCATTTCCCCAAGCATCAGTAATTAAAGCTAAAGGAATTACGGGAACATTATTTTTTTTGGCTAATTTCACTCCAAGCGAGTTAAAAGATGATTTATCAAAATAAGCAGTTCTAGTTTTTTGAGGAAAAATAATTACTGATCTTCCTTTTTGAAGATTTTCCGAGCCTTCTTCCATAACAATTTTTAAATCTTCGCGCGGATTTGTTCTCCCAACAATTATTGGATGACGCGCTGCTGCAACTGGTCCAAATAACGGAAAATCTACAAGTTCTTTCTTAATTACATAAACTACATTTTTAATTGGCTGGATAAATGAAGGAAGAAGTAAAGTTTCGAGTGTGCTCATGTGGTTTCCGATTATCACAGCCGGTCCATCAAAACTTGCTATGTTTTTCATTCCCTTAACATTTATTTTTATACCAACACTTTCAGCGGCATGTAAAACTGCTAAAGATGATGCAACCCAATTAAATCTATCATAAATTTTCTTTTTTGTTTGACCATTAGAAAATATTACAATTTTTATTACTCTTTTATAAAATAAAAAAGAAGAAAAAAAAGGTTCTTTTATTTTGGGATCAGTTTGATAAATATCAAAGTTTGGAAGAATTTCCGGATAATAAGAATAGTTTTTCATTTTAATTTAACTCCAAAATTAAAATAGTTTCATGTCCAACAAATAGGTTTTAACCAGACAAATTTGAAATTAGATTGAAATATATCTCATTATTACCATCTTATTCTAACATTAAATAATATTAAATGTATGTTGGAGGAATGATTTGAAATATTTTCCAATAAGTCAATTTATAGTGATTAAGGAAATCTATTGGTTTCCACTTTACTTCTTGTGAATCAATTCCAGTATCATATAATAGCTTTCCGCCAAAGTAAATTATATGAGTTGCACAGAATTCATCCTTAACAAATGAAACTTCATAAATTGTTTTTTTATTTAATTTCAACAATTCCATAAGTTGAAATGTAGAAAATGATTTCATAATACAATCTCATGTCTAATAGTTGCAATTTCATACAATTTAGAATGATATGTTGCCAATTTTTCATAATCAATGAATTTTACTTTATTACGGATAGGATAAAAAGCAACCGAATTCATTTTATCGATAAATTCTTTCTCCCTTACTTTATCAGCAACAATATTAAAATTTACATTGAAGTCTTGTAATTCGAGAAATTTTAATAATGAATTATGAATATCAGTTGAATGTTCAATTTCAAAAAAAGACGATGGAAATTTTCTTTCATTAAACCAGCTTACATCAATTGTTATAGCTCTTCTAATAACATTATTATAGGTAAAAGGATAAAACTCTTTAATAGTGACTAAATCTTGTAAAGGTTTTGCTAAGTATTTTTTATTTTTATCTTGATATGGTACGAAAGTTTTATAACCTTCTAAATTTCCAATTTCAACAAGTAATCCTTGATAATAGGAATGATTAAATTCCTGATTGAATTTTTGATTTTTTTGTTTTTCAATATTAAGTGTTTTTATTACGTAATTTTTGTGCGAATTTAATGCCCATAAACCAGGTTTTATTTTAAAAAAAAGTCTATCATTTTGAACAATTCTTCTAATAGTTGCAAAAGGAGTTTTTGTTTTCCAATTTGTAAAATCCACCATTTGATATAATTCTCCAAGTGTAGCAAAACCCCCCTTATATTCCAATATCTTAATAACAGCTTCATGTTGTTTCATTAGAAGTCCTTAATAAAAATTTTCATATCTTCTTTACTATATCTTTCAGGCATTCTTCCTTTTTTCAATATTAGTAATTCTTCTCCATCATAATCCCAATAATCAAAAGGTTCGATAGATTCGCGTAACCATTTTTGAATTATATCTATTTTTCTTTGTTCTTCCGTTAAAATTGTTTTGTTTACCATTTTATTTATTAACTAGAAAATAATTAACAGTTTCATTTTAATATAAATTACTACTTTTATTTTAATATTGTTGCAAATTTAAGTCACTAAAAAATCAATATACATTTCTTTACTTAGTTTATAATTAACTATGTACAGAAAATTATTTTAGAGATTTCAGATTCTGGAGAATGAATTCTAAATAGAGATTTTTTGAAAATTTCAATTTATAAAAAATTATGAAAATGAAATGAATAAATGTAGCCAGAATTTAGAATTGCATAAAATAAAAAAGCCTTGAAAATTCAAGGCTTTTGGTGACCCCAAGGGGATTCGAACCCCTATTACCGCCGTGAAAGGGCGAGGTCCTAACCGTTAGACGATGGGGCCAAAAAACTTTTTTTGGGTGAACGATGGGATTTGAACCCATGGCCTTCTGGGCCACAACCAGACGCTCTAACCAGCTGAGCTACGCCCACCATGAAAATGCTCATTAAACTAGAATCAAAATACAAAAATTATTTTCAATTCGTAATTTTTTTCATGTACGCCCGAGTGGAATCGAACCACTAACCTACAGCTTAGAAGGCTGTTGCTCTATCCGATTGAGCTACGGGCGCATACAGTTTACTAAGCATTTTGCTCGATTGTCGGGGCGGCGGGATTCGAACCTGCGACCTCCTGCTCCCAAAGCAGGCGCGCTAACCGGACTACGCTACGCCCCGATTATTGCCCATAAATAAAAATTTTTTCAAAATTTAAAGAACATCAAAAAATTAAGAAGCTAAATCTATATGTTTATTACTTTAATGTCAATTCAAGAAATTAATTTTTACAATTATAATTTTATCTTCATATCTTTGATTTATCAATTATTTAATAACTTTTTATTGATTTTATTTAATTTTATTAAAAATAACCAAATATAACATCGAATCATTTTTCAGATAAATTGAATGAAATTTTCACTTCAAATTGCAAACAGATATATAAAATCCAAAAAAGGTGCGAGATTTTTATCATTAATTTCTGTAATCACAATTGCTGGAATTACTTTGGGAATTGCAGTTTTAATCATGGCAATTTCAATTCTAAATGGGTTTGATAAAACCGTAAGTGAAAATATTATAAAATTTAACTCACATATTAATATCAGCGGTTTTGGTTCTAAAAATTTAGCAAATTTTTCTGTAATTTCTGAAAAAATTAAATCAGAATTGGATAATAAATATTCTACGTTTTCGCCTTACATTGCCCAAAAAGTTTTAGTTTCAAAAAAGGAATTTACTGATGGAATTATTTTAAATGGAATTGATTCTATTTTTGCAGATCAATCTCTAAGTAAAATCTTAGTAAACGGAAATTTGGATTTACAGCAAAACAGCTACAATATTATAATTGGGAAAAAGCTTGCTTTGAATCTTAAGTTGAATATAGGAGATTTTATAAACATTATTGCTTTAAAAAATGATGAAATTCCTTCTCTATCAAATTTGCCGACAATTGAACAATTCAAAGTTACCGGAATTTACGAAAGCGGAATGGCTGAATATGATGATATTTATGCATATATAAATTTTTCTACCTCAAAAACTTTGTTTGATATAAATGATGAAATTAGCGGTTATAATATAAATTTGAAAAATATTTCTGAAATGGATTCAATTAAAACGATTCTTCAAAATATTCTGCCGTATCCACATTATGTTAGAACTTATAGAGATATAAATAAACATATTTTCACTTGGCTTGAACTTCAGCAAAAACCAATTCCAATTGTTTTAGGATTAATAATTATAGTTGCTGTTTTTAATATTGTTGGTGCGCTTCTAATGTTAATAGTCCAAAAAACTGAAGCTATTGGTGTGTTAAAAACCATGGGGGCAAAAAGAAAACAAATAATTCAGATTTTTGTTTTTCAAGGAATTTTTCTTGCCGGAGTTGGAATTATTTTGGGAAATTTACTTGCTTTATTTTTAAGCTGGCTGCAGAATACTTATAAAATTATTTCCTTACCTGAACAGATTTATTATTTATCAAATGTTCCAATTTTTATTGATTTCAAAGTTTACATTTTAATTTCGGTACTGGGAATTATTTTGGCATTTTTTGCATCGCTAATTCCAAGTTTTATTGCTTCAAGAATTCAACCAATTACAGCAATTAAATTTAATTAATATGTTTGAATATTTTATTGCAAAAAAATATTTACGATCAAAACACAATTTAAGTTTCATTTCTGTTATTTCCATAATTTCAAAAATTGGAATAACAATAGGTGTTGCGGCTTTAATTATTGTACTTTCCGTGTTTAACGGATTTGGATCACTTGTAACAAAAATGTTAGTTAATTTCGATCCGCATTTAAGAATAACTTCACTTTCGGAAGATCAAGACAATCTAAAAGAAATTCAAACTTTTTTATCTAATTCTGAAAAAGTAAAATCCTTTGCTTCATATGCAGAAGGCAAAGTTGTTTTGATGAAAAAAAAGTCAATGGAAATTCTGAACTTAAAAGGAATTGAAACTTCGGATTCCGGAAGTACGGAAAGAATAAATAATCAATTATCAATTGGACAATTTGATTTAACCAAAGAAAATAATCTCAATAAAATAATTTTAAGTCTTCCTATTGCACTAAGATTATCTGCACAAATTGGTGATACACTTTACGCTACTTCAGCAAATCAAATTAAAAAAACAATAACTCGAATGACAATTCCGCAAACAAAAAGATTAATTGTAAGCGGAATTTACGAAATCAATAATAAACAATATGCTCTGGAATATGCATTTACGGAATTGGAATTTGCCCAGCAAATTTTGAATCTTAAAAAAAATATTTCCGGTATTGAAATTCTTCTTGATGATTTAGACAATTCAGAAAATTTAAAGCTAGAAATAATTTCTAAATTTGGTGATGAAAAACTTAACATTTCAACTTGGTATGATTTGCACAAAGATTTATATCGTGTAATGCTTTTGGAAAGATGGGCGGCTTATATTTTACTTTCGCTTATTATTGCAGTTGCGGTTTTCAATATTTTAAGTTCGCTTACAATGTCAGTGTACGAAAAGAAAAAAGATATCGGCGTTTTGCGCTCAATGGGTGTTACAAGCAATTCCATAAAAAAAATATTTATGTTCGAAGGAATTTTAATTGGAATTCTCGGAACAACTTTAGGATTAATATTGGGATTAATTGTTTGTTATTTACAAATAAATTTCAATTTATATTCGCTTGACGCAAGTAAATTTATAATTGATACTTTACCGGTTGAAGTAAGGTTAAGCGATATTTTTGCCGTTTCAATTATGTCACTTGTTTTAACTTTTTTTGCCTCAAAATATCCGGCTAACAAAGCATTGAAAACCAAAATTATTGATGCTCTAAAATGGGAATAAATTGTAATGGAAATTCTAAAAGCTGCAAACTTATTTAAATATTTTAGAAAAGGTCAAGAAACCATCAAAGTTTTAAATGATGTTTCACTATCTATTAATCACAATGAAATTACGATGATTATTGGAGCTTCCGGCGCCGGGAAAAGTACTTTGCTCCATATTTTAAGCGGATTAGATAAACCGGACAGCGGTGAAGTTATAATTGATTCAAAAAATATTTTTAATTTTTCTGAATCTGAAGTTTCAAATTTTAGAAATAAATCTATTGGATTTGTTTATCAATTCCATCATCTGCTGCCGGAATTTACAGCTATTGAAAATGTTGCAATTGCATTAATGATAAATGGAACTCCAAAAAAAGAAGCGTTAAATAAAAGTTTAGAGATTTTAAAATTAGTCGGATTAGAAAACCGAAGTAATCATCAACCGGCAGAATTAAGCGGCGGTGAACAGCAAAGAGTCGCAATTGCAAGAGCTTTGGTGAACAATCCAAAAATAATTTTTGCAGATGAGCCAACCGGAAATCTTGATTCAAAAAATAGTGATATGATTCATCAGCTTTTTCTAGAATTAAGAAGTAAACTTGATATAACTTTGTTAATTGTTACTCACAATCCGGAATTAGTAAAACTTGCCGACCGAGTATTAGAAATGAAAGACGGAAATGTTATTGGGTAACGATTTAAAAGAAACCCAACTTTTCAAAAAAGTTGGGTTTCTTAAAATTATAATTTTAAATTTATTTAAGTAGAGTCATTTTCTTAATTTCAGAAAATTCACCTACTTGAAGTTTATAGAAATAAATTCCGCTTGGAAGATTTTCTGCATTAAAATTAACTTCATAATTTCCGGCAGATTTTTGTTCATTTACTAAAGTTGATATTTCTTTTCCTAATATATCATAAACTTTAATCTGCACAATTTGACTCGAGCTAAAGCTCGAGGCTACATTTGGAATTGAATAACTTATTTTTGTATTCGGATTAAACGGATTTGGATAATTTTGACGAAGTTCAAATTTATTTTGAATTTCTGAATTTCTTTCTTCTTTTATATCTGAAATTATTCCGCCATTGTTATTTGTATGCAAAAGAATTCCATAATCGCTTAAGATCCAACCGTGATTTTCATCCACAAAAACAATATCTCGCCCAATTAGTTCAATTTCTGAAAAATTAATCCTTTCCCAAGTACTTCCAGTATCGTTACTAAAAAATAAATGTCCTCCATATCCATCGCACAACCATACACGTGACGGATCATTTGGAATAAATTCAAAATCATTTCCCCAACCAATGCTATCAATATCAAAACTTTGCCAATTTATACCACCATCAGTTGTTCTGCTTATAACTGAATAAAAATTTCCATTTTCATTTAAACCTCTTTTTACTATACCAATATTTTCATCATAGAACTTTAAAATATCAACGCCAAAAATTTGAGCAACTACTTCCCAATTATTACCTCCATCAGTAGTTTTAATAATACCACGTTTTTCAGGCAAAGTAACACCCCAATTATCATGAATATAACCAATTTCGGGTGAAACAAAATCTAATCTTCTCCATGAATCTGCAGAAGCGTTAATTTGAAAATTATTTTCCATTTCAATCCAATTTTTTCCGCCATCATTCGTTTGTAAAAAAAGAGCTTTCCCAGAATCGTTTGGAGCATCTCCCATAGCAACTCCATTATTCAAATCAAACATTTCTATATAATTGAAATATTTTGTTTTTGTAGAATCATTATATTGCTCAGACCAAGAACTTCCGCCATCGT
>JBGSKB010000555.1:0-1982 GCA_041741395.1 Melioribacteraceae bacterium | reverse complement strand
CCAGAATCTTTTTCATAAATATCAATTTGATCCAAAATCTGTTGAATTTCAAAAGCACTTGTCCCTCCTGGTTCGTCATTCCCATTTGTTCCAATATGCAAAAGTATAATATCAGGATTAAATGTATTTAGATAAGGACCTGCAGTCACTTGTCGATCGACACTCTGATTTTTATATAAATAACCCGTTTTAAGTAATGTCAAAAGTTCACTATCCGATCTACCTGGGAAACCTCCATTTTCATCATAACCAGCTGGAAGAATATTTCCACCAGAATGTTCACTTCCCACAAAATCAAATTTAAAACCTGCATTTTTCAACATTGAATAAAGTGGTCCTCTGTAACCGTCTTTATCTCCAATATTTCTCGTATCATTAACTCTTTCATCGAAAGTTTCTGAATTTCCAAGTGGTAAAATCTTTATCTGATCAGCTTGTGGTTTACTAAAAACCTGTTGTGATAATAATTCTTTTGTATTTAAAAAGAAATATGCAATTATTGTTAGATATATAATTCGACTAATTTTCATTCTTTTTTAAAGATTATTTTTAAATAATTAAATTTTAGTTCTCGTGTAAAATAATTCTTCATAATAAAAAATTTCTACAATAGAATTTATCTGAATTCCTAATAAAATCGCATAATTTACAATAGTATATTAATATTTTATTTGAAACTCAAGATAGAAATTCACTTTATTGAATTATAAAGATATGATTATTTAATTAAAGTAGCTTTATTTATTTTCATAATAACTGGAGAACCATCTAAAGGTTTTGCAATCAATCGATAAAAATAAACTCCTGAAGACAAATTCTTTGCATTAAAAATTTCAAAATGTATTCCTTCTGGTAAAATCTTATTATCATAAATTATTTCAACAGCTTCCCCTATTGAGTTGAAAATTTTTAGTTCAACTTCACTTTTTTGAGTAAGCGAAAATTTAAGATTTGTAGTTGGATTGAATGGATTGGGATAATTTTGATATAAATCAAATTTATTTACAATATTATTATTTTTTACAGAAACCAGTAAATCATTTATTATTGCTTCTTCGGAATATTCTGAAAATGTACTATCATTAAAAGCTCTAACTCTATAAACATAACTTGAATCATACTTAAGTGTTGAATCGATATAACTAGTTACGTTAAAATCTAGGGAATCTACAACGTAAAACAAAGAATCTATTCGATTTGCTCTTCTTTCAATAATAAATCCCAGTTCATTGGAAGAATTATCATCCCAGTTTACCAAAACATTGGTTCCATTTTCAATAGCCACAGTTAAATTAGATGGTTTTTCCAAAATAAAATCATAACCTTTAAACTTTATATTAAAGTTATGTAAAACTTCTTGCGGATTTAATGCTCTATTATATAGACTAACTAAATAAAATTTTCCAAGCCATAATCTTTCATTAAGGAATTCGTCAGCTAATCCAAATGAATATGTAGAATCCCAATTTGAGAAGTTGCCAGAAATATTGACTTTTGTGTCTAAGCTACCATTAATATATATGCTTAATTCACCCATAATATTTTTTGTAAAAACAACATGAGTTAATTTATCTTTTGCTGAATTGGATGATGAAAATAATGAAGGTAATCCGTTATTATCAGTTTTAGTTGTTCTTAATCTAACTTCGTACTTATCAGATTCTTGATTTAATGAAAAATTCCTATTAGAAACATTTTGAGAAAATGTAATTATTCTTGCGGGACCAGATTGCGATGCATTATTAGGTACAATCCATGCCTCTACTGTAATTTCATTATTTTCTACAATTTCACGACAAATATCTTTTGCCTGATTTATTGTCGTAATAACTGGATTATCAATAATATCAAGTCCGTAAGGAAGCCAATTTATTGCAGATGGATTCTTAATATTTAATGTCAAATTCGGATAATTATTAACATTATTCTCAATCATATTTTCATTACTTTGTTCAAAATCGTATTCTGCAATCAAACCGTTA
>JBGSKB010000554.1:0-2770 GCA_041741395.1 Melioribacteraceae bacterium | reverse complement strand
GCGGAGAAATGTCAGCTCATCATTATTTTAGAGATAATTATTATTCTGATAGCGGATTGATTCCGTTTCTATTAATTTTAGAATTGTTAAGTGTAGAAAATAAAACACTTTCTCAATTGGTTGGAGAAATGATTGAGAATTTTCCATGTTCAGGAGAAATAAATTCAAAAGTTGAAAATCCAAAAGAAAAATTATCACAATTAAAATCTAAATATTCTGACGGAAAATTAGATGAAGTTGACGGAATCAGCATTGAATATCAGACTTGGAGATTTAATGTTAGAATGAGTAACACTGAACCATTGCTGAGATTAAATGTAGAATCGAGAAATGATATAAAATTAATGGGAGAAAAAACGAAAGAAATTTTGGATTTTATAAGAAGTTAAATAAAATTGAACTAATTGAAAAATTGAAACGTCTTAATTAAAAAGTTTGGGAGTTAGAAATGTCAGAAGAAAAAATGCCGATTGATGTAGACAAATTATTAAAAAATAAATTGAAGAATTTAAGTGTTGGCGAATTAGAAAAAGTAATCTCAAATTCAGTTTCAAATTTAATTGGCGAAGATTACAAATGCACAATTGATGAAGTTAAATATACTTTATTCAGCGGCGCAGATTTTCACATCAAAATTGAATTGAGTTACAATTCTGATAAATAATTTTTAAAAACTTAAAATTATTTTATTTGAGTAATTTTTGATAATTCATCAACAACAAAATCAATTTCTTCTTTGGTGTTATAGAAATGCGGTGAAAGTCTTATAAATCCTTCACGCAAAGAACATAATATTTTTCTTTCCTTTAAACTTTTAAAAATAAATTCCGCTTTATCATGTTTGAATGAAACAATTCCCGCAATATTTTTTTTATCAGAATTTTTAAGAATAGGATTAAATCCTTTTTCTGATAATTTTTCAATTAGGTAAATTGAATTCTCCAAAATCTGATTTTCAATATCCGAATATCCAACTTTTTCAAATAATTTTAATGATTCTTCAATTGCAATCATTCCAATTCTTGAATTTGTTCCATTCTGAAATCGTTCGGCATTTTCCAGCAATTCAAGTTTGTAATCTAGAAAATTCCATGCGTTTTTTACTGAGGTCCACCCAATATATTTGGGAGAAATTTTTTCAAATAAATTTTGAGAAATGTAAAAGTATGATAAACCTTGTAAACCCATTAACCATTTCTGTGTTCCGCCGGCAAAGAAATCAATATTATAATTATTTATATCAATATGAACAGCTCCGGCTGCTTGAATTCCATCCACGCAGAAAACAATATTTTTTGATTTACAAAAATCTCCAATTGTTTTAATATCAGCTCTATAACCGGAAAGAAACTGAACTAAACTTATAGAAATTAATTTTGTACGTGGAGTTACTAATTTTTCAATTTGAGGTAAATCAACTTTCCAATTTTCTGATTTTGCAAAAAGAATTTCTACACCAATAATTTTAAGATTTAGAAAGGGATAAACATTTGCCGGAAATTCTATATCATTTAAAATTATTTGATCACCACTTTTCCAATCAATTCCTTGAGCAACAATATTCATAGCGTTAGAAACGTTGTCAGTCCAGCCAAAAGATTTTTCATTAACATTTAATAATCTTGAAACTTTTTCTTTAGCTGATTTTACTTGTGGAATAGTTTCAAAATAGTTTTCAATAATTGTTTCGGAGCGCTGTAATAAATATTCATCCAATTTTTCTTTTACAAGAGATGAAATTGGTCCAACCGCAGCATGATTAAAATAAGTTAATCCCGTTTTTAAGTACGGAAAATAATTACGAGCTGCTTCAAATTTATTCATTATTCCTACTCAAAAAAATAAACCCAACTAATGATAAGTTGGGTTTTAAATTTCTAATATATTTGATATTTATTCATCTTTTTTAGCGTGCAATGAATCCCATATAACATAAACACATAATAAACTAAACATAATAAATGCAAGCACTACTGCTGTATTTGATTCAGCCCATTCTGTCATAAACCAATCTGGTAAATCATTTTCCTTTAAAACTGCTTTTATTATTACACTTACAACTCCCATTAACGCACCGCCGGCAATAAATCCAGAAGCAATAAGAGTTCCTCTTTCGCGTCTTGCACTATTTAAATTTTCATCTTTACTTCTTGTTGATACAAAATGTGCAATTAGCCCGCCAACTAGTAATGGAGTATTTATTTCTTGAGGCAAATACATTCCAAGTGCAAAAGCTAAAGCTGGAACATTTATCATTAATAGAATTAAAGAAACAAAAGCTCCGCCAATATATAACATCCAAGGTGCTGGTTGATTTGACATTAAAGGTTGAATTACTGCCGCCATCGCATTTGCTTGCGGTGCCGGCAATCCACCTCCGGCAAAACCATAGATTCTATCGAGAAGTGAAATAATCCAAACAACTGTTGCTGCTGAAACTATTGTTCCAACAAATTTCCATCCTTCTTGTTTATTTGGTGAAGACCCAAGCCAGTAACCAATTTTCAAATCCGTAACAAATGATCCGGCAACAGAAAGTGCGGTGCATACTACTCCGCCAATTATCAAAGCTGAAACCATTCCGGAAGCTCCGGATAATCCTACAGCAACAAGAATTATTGAGGAAAGTACTAATGTCATTAAAGTCATACCTGATACTGGATTATTCCCAGTTATTGCAATTGCATTTGCTGCAACTGTTGTAAATAAAAATGACATTATCATCACAATTAGCAACCCAGCTATTGCATGCACAATATTGAAAACGACT
>JBGSKB010000553.1:0-5623 GCA_041741395.1 Melioribacteraceae bacterium | reverse complement strand
GTAATAAAATTTACAACAGATTGCTGCTCGTTTAGATTTTTTTCACTGGTTAGCAAAAATTGTTCAAATTCAAAATCTTCTTCTAAATTTTTTCCTCTGGGAGCAGAACCAGCAAGTGCATCAATTTCGATCCAGCCATTTGAAAACTTTGCTAATTTTTCTGGTGAAGCTCCAATAAATATCGAATTTTCCTTTTTATAAGCAAAAGTGTAACACCTTGGAAATTTTGAACTCAATTCATCTAATAAATATGAAATAACTGGTAAACTATTCAATTTAAAATTAACTTCTCTCGAAAGTACAACTTTATTAAAATTTCCATCATTAATATTTTTTAGTGCATTTTCTATTTGAGTTTTCCAAGTACTATAAGAATTTGTATAAATTGGATCTTCAATTTTTGGTGAAGAAAATTCATCAATTTCTTCTGAGAATAAATTTTTCAGAAGTTCTATTGAATTATTTATTTCATTTTTTGCATTTGTTTCATCATCAAATGAATTACAAAAATTATAGATGAGAAAAATTCCTTTTGAGTTTTTTAAAAATAAAATTCTTGGAATGAACCAATCAGAATCGTTATAAGCTTTCCATTTTTCACTTTTTTGATTTGGTGCAAATTTAATTCCGCCCATAAATATTGGAATATTCAAAAATTCATGCTGATTCCAATTTGTTATTAAATTATCCCCAAATTTATTTACTTGATCATTTGTTTCATTTAAGCGGTTTTCACCATTTGCAGAAATTGTATAAATTTTATCAATTCCTAAAAACTCCTCATCCTCATTTAAAATTCTCCAATAGAAGTATATTTTGTCTGCTATAAATTTTGAATCAGTAAATTTCGATATTTCAAGATTATCTAACTTAAATAAGAAGCTAAAAAGTGTATTTTTATCGCTATTTTTAAATAAATCTCTTGAAGAATTGAAAAAATTTATTAATTCTTTCTCGAATAATTTTATATTTTGCCGCACAATAATTTTTATGAATATTTATAGTATTGAATAAGTAATATAATTTTAATTTACGGAGCTTTCAACAAAATTTAAATTTATATATGAGAGAAGAAGAAATAGAAATTAATGGCATTTCGTACAAATACGAAATGCAAAAGTATGAATCGGCTCGTAATATCAAAATAAAAATTAATAAAGAAGGAATTATAAAAGTTTCTCTTCCAAATTATATCCCATTTTTAATGGCAAGAAAGTTTGTTCGTAACAATCGCGAATGGATTACAAAAAAAATTGATGCTTTAAAATTTCAGAAAAACAAATATTATTATTTAGGTAATAATATTGATTTAATAAAAAAAGAATATATCAATAATAAAAACTTGAAATATATACTTGAAAATAATAAATTAATAGTTCAGAAAAATATTAATGATGAATTTTCTGATGATGACCTGTTCTTTGAGTGGTTGAAAATACAAGCTGAGAATTACATTCCCAATAGAGTTCAAAAATTAGCAAACCAATACAATTTTGAATATAAGAAGCTACAATTGAAGAATTTAAATTCTCGTTGGGGAAGTTGTTCAATAAAAAAAATATTGTCTTTTAACATAAAACTAATGTATTTTAATCACAAAGTAATTGATTATGTAATTGTTCATGAATTATGTCATCTTAAAGAGATGAATCATTCGGCAAAATTCTGGAAACTTGTTCAAAACATTATTCCAAATTACAACATATATAGGAAAGAATTAAATAAAATAATCCTATAATCTATAAAGGGGGTTCTATGGCAAAATCAACAAAAGAGCAACAGATTGTGGAGCTCTATAACTTAGTGGGCAAAGCTCATGATAAGTTAAAAAAAGTACAATCAAAACACCTTGGTGCTGAAAAATTAACTTCTCCTCAATTTGGCGTTTTAGATGTTTTGATGAGAAATGGTTCAATTCCTTTGAAGAAAATTAGCGACGAACTTATGGTTACCGGCGCTAATATTACTTGCGTTATGGATAATCTTGAAAAAGAAGATCTTGTAAGACGAGTTCACTCGAAAACAGATCGCAGAGTTATTAACGCTGAGTTAACTCCAAAAGGAAAACAAAAACTAGATAAAATTTATCCGGAACATGTTAAAAGCCTCAACGAAGTTTCTAAAAAACTTAATGAAGTTGAGCTTAAACAATTAACAGCTTTATTGGATAAATTTGCTTCTTAGTTTTTAAAAACAATTCCAATCCATTCATCTTTTTGAAGGAATTCTAAGGCAGTAAATCCAATTTGGATATACTGCCTTTTTATTTCATCATAATCTGATTCTAATAATCCGCTTAAAATTAATATCCCGTTTGGTGTACAAACATTTTTGATTTCATTAAAAATTTCTAGTAAAATATGTTTGTTAATGTTAGCAAGTACTAAATCAAATTTTACATTTTTCAGATCTTTTAATTCGCCATTAATAATTTCTACATTTGCGGCATTATTTTTTTCAACATTTTCTTTCGCATTTAAATAACACCATTCATCATTATCAATGCAAATAACTTTTTCAGCACCTAATTTTGAAGCTGCAATTCCTAAAACTCCAGTACCGCTTCCTAAATCCAAAACACTTTTAACATTTGGTACATATTTTTCCAATAATTGAAGCATAATTTTTGTTGTTTGATGTTCGCCGGTTCCAAATGACATTTTGGGATCGATAGTAATTATTGTTTGGTTTGGTTTTGCATCGTAATCTTTAAATGACGGTTTAATTACTAAGTTTTCAGAAATTTCAATAATGTTAATTTTACTTTCCCATTCTTCATTCCAATTTTTACTTTCTAATTTTTCAAAACTGACTGAAAAAGAATTAATGAGATTTTGTTTTTTCAATTCATTCAAAGATTCTTCAATTGCTTCAATATTTAATTCAGAATCTTCAAAAACGAATATTGTTAAATAATTGTCATATTCATTTATTCCAAGGATTTCTAAATTCCATAAATTTCCGGATAATAAATCAACATTAAACGGATCAGATTTTATTGTAAATTGTTTGTAATTTTTCATAATCAAAGATTTATTTTACTTAAAAAAATGCAAATTCTATCTTGATAACTTCTTGCAATTTTTGAACTTCCTTTAAAATTTTGGACAAATATTGAAAAAGCAATTTCATGGTTATTTGCAGTTTTAAGATACCCCGATAAAGTGCTTACTCCGCTTAGTGTTCCGGTTTTTGCATAAACATTTTTGTATGCTTCCGTGTTTTTCATTCTGTTTGACAAAGTTCCGTCAATTCCAGCAATTGGAAATGAATCTTTAAGAATATTATAATTCTCTTTTGAATTTTGATAAATATATTTTAGAATAGAAACTAACAATTCTGCTGAAACTAAATTATAATGTGAAATTCCAGAACCATCCGCTAAGTTATAATTATCATAATTCAAATTTGTTTTATTAATCAAACTATCGATAATTTTTAATCCATTCTCAGCCGAAGCCGGTTTTCCAAAATGCATAAAAGCCATAGCACGTAAGGTCATTTCGGCACTTAGATTATCACTTTCTTTATTTAGATTTTTTATAACATCTTTAAATTTTCTTTCATGTGTATAAATATGTTTTGAAAATTCCGGAACAGTTGCTGTATCAAGTTTTCCCAAAAGTTCTACTTTATGTTTTTCTAATTTTTCTTTCAGCAGATATAAAAAATAATATTCGGGATTTACAATATTAATTTTTACTGTATCAAGTTTAGCATTAAATAATAAATCACCTTTTATAATTATTTCATTTCCTCTGGTTTGCCAATCGCGAGTAATTTCAAAATTCGAAGTATCTTTATTTGTTGTTATTGAGGTATTTGAAATATCAAAAAAATCAGTCTCCGGAATTAATCTATATTCTACTTCTTTATTTATTTCACCGGGTTTATATTCAACTTGGATACTTGCATCATTTATAATCAATGGAGTTAAATATGGGAAATTGTATGAGGGATCATCATCCCACATCCAGCCGGTTCCCCAAAATAATGAATCCATATTGGAAACATCACCGTAAATATTTCCTCGAATTTCTTTTATTCCATATTTTAAAATTTTAATGACTAACGTATCTAAATCTATAGTTGTAAAATCGGGATCAAATCCGCCCTTAACAAAAATATCACCATAACAAATTGAATCCATAATAATTCCGCTATGGTAAACAGAAGTTTTAAATGAATATTCAGCACCTAAATATTCTAATGCGGATGCAGTTGTTAGTACTTTCATATTTGATGCCGGACGTAAAAGCTGTTTTTCATTTTTTTGATATAACAGTTTATCATCCGTTAAATCATAAACTGAAACAGCAAGCATTGATGACTTTAAAAAATCATCTTCATACATTTTATTGATTTCTTCTTCAATTTCTTTGTTAAATTCTTGTGCAAAAATTGGAAAAGATAAAATCATAATTGCGAAAAGAAATTCTATTAATTTTTTCATATTAAAAATACTCTCGCTCTCTAAATTCGACACCAATTTTATTTAAAACTAAATCTTTTGCTTTTTCTTTATCAACTTCATCCAAACCAACTATTGATAAAACTACTTTAGTATAATTTTTTGCTTTCTTTGCAAAATCAAGCATTTCATTATGCATTTCAGGAGAAACTCGCATCAGTTCTGCATATTGATTTGGGTCAGTAGAATTAAGGCTTATTGAAACTACATCAATTGTTCCAGCAAGTTCCGGAGTAATATCTTTTTTATTAATATAGTTTCCATGTCCGTCTGTATTAATTCTTGTTTTTCCGTCATTTTCTTTTACATATTTTGCAATTTCTTTTACAACTTCCCATCTTATTGTTGGTTCACCATATCCGCAAAAAACAATTTCTTTATATTTTTTTGGATCGCCAATTTCTTTAATATAAACTTCAGCTTCTGGCTCTTCCGATTTTTTCATTTTCAGATTGTAGCCTTTCATTACAGCTTCGCCTTTTCTATCGCAAAAAACACAATCTGCATTACATCTATTTGTAACATTTATATAAAGTGAATTTCCAATTTGATAGGTAAAACTTACATTTGCTTTTTTGCCAATTCCATAAAGCCGAAAAAAATTGTAATTTGTTATTCGAGAAACATCATCAATAGAGGCATTATGAATTTCAGCAACTGTTTCAGCAATCAAAGGAATATATGAAGGTTCATTCCTTTGTCCGCGGTATGGAACCGGTGTCATAAAAGGTGAATCCGTTTCCAATAGTAAATTTTCCAAGTTAATGCTTTTTAAAATTTCTCTTAATTGATCTGCTTTTTTAAAAGTTATATTTCCCGTAAAAGATAAATAATGGCCCATTGCAGTTAATTCCGCAGCATCTTCTTTACTTCCCGCAAAACAATGAAAATGACATTTCAACGCAGTATTTATATAAGATCTTATAATTGTCATAATATCTTCATTTGATTCTCTATTATGAACAATAATAGGTTTATTAACTTTCAATGCCAATTCAATTTGGGATTTGAAAGCCTTTATTTGAATTTCTTTTGGTGAAAAATCATAATAATAATCCAAACCAATTTCACCGATTGCTACAACTTTTGGATGCTTAACAAATTCTTCCAAAATTTCAATTGCGGAATCTTGCCATTCTTTTGTATCATGCG
>JBGSKB010000552.1:0-2353 GCA_041741395.1 Melioribacteraceae bacterium | reverse complement strand
CAAATGTTTATATCGGGAATCCACATTTATATTTGAATAGATTCCAGTTAAAAAACTGGAATGACAGAAAACTTTTATATACAAAAAACGCAGCCAAAAATTTTGACTGCGTCTTTGTTAAAATATTACAATTTATTTACTTACCCATTTTTAACAATAAATCAACAACTCTGTTTGAATAACCCCATTCGTTATCGTACCAAGAAACTACTTTAAAGAATCTCTTTTCACCCTTTAAGTTATTTTGTAAAGTTGCGAGTGAATCATAAATTGAAGAACGTTCATCATGAATAAAATCTGTAGAAACTACTTCTTCGTTTGAATATCCTAAAATTCCTTTTAGATAAGTTTCTGAAGCTTTTTTCATTAAAGCATCAATTTCTTCAATTGAAGTTTCTTTTTCTGAACGGAAAGTTAAATCAACGACAGAAACGTTTGCTGTAGGAACACGGAATGACATTCCGGTTAGTTTACCTTTAGTTTTTGGTAAAACTTCGCCAACGGCTTTTGCAGCACCGGTTGAAGAAGGAATAATATTAATTGCTGCAGCACGACCGCCTCTCCAATCTTTTTTGGATGGACCATCAACAGTTTTTTGTGTTGCTGTATATGAGTGAATTGTTGTCATCAAACCATTCTCAATTCCAATTCCCTCTTTTAATAAAACATGAACAACTGGAGCTAAACAGTTTGTTGTGCATGAAGCATTTGAAACAATGTTATGAACTTCAGGTTGATATTCATCATCGTTAACACCAATTACCAAAGTTTTAACATTACCTTTGCCAGGAGCTGAAATTAATACTTTTTTCGCACCGGCAGCAATGTGACCTTTAGCTTTTTCTGAATCTGTAAATAATCCGGTTGATTCAATTACGATGTCAACACCTAAAGCTTTCCATGGTAATTGTGATGGATCTTTTTGAGCTAAAACGCATTTAATCTTATCACCATTTATAACAATTACATCATCATCCGTTAAAGACGGATCGCTTTTTTCACTGCTTAAAGTTCCTTTAAATTGACCGTGAACTGAATCATATTTTAATTGGTAAGCGAAGTATTTTGCATCTGTGCTTACATCAACCACAGCAACAACATCAACTTCTTTACCAAGTAATCCTTTATCAGAAAGAACATTAATTACTTGTCTTCCAATTCTACCAAAACCATTAATTCCAACTTTAATAGCCATTAATTACACTCCTTTAATTCTATGTTTATGAAAAAAAATATTTATAATTGTCAAAGATAATATTTTAAGAATTCATTTACAAAAATAGAGATATTTAAGTCCCATAAATATTTTCTTTTTGCAATGTAAATTTAATAATCACATGGAAAACTTATTTCTTTATCAACGGAAAAAACCTTCAATTTCCTTAATTCTCAAATAATTTATCAATTCTATGAAATTTTATTCATTTAATTTTTCTTTAAAAATTTCATTAGGATGCTTTATACAATAAAATTTACTACTTTTCATTTTTTAATTTAATAATTCAAAGAAATAGTTCATTGTGAAAATTAAAGCTGATTTACATACTCATACGACTTACTCAGACGGAGCTCTCTCGCCTCAGGAATTACTAGATTTAGCTCACAAAAAACAAATTTCTGTAATTGGAATTACAGATCATGATTCTGTAAACGGAATTGATGAGGCAATAAAATACGGCGAGAAAATAGGAATTGAAATTGTTCCCGGAGTGGAAATAAGCACAGATATTGAGGATTCCGAAATTCACATTTTAGGATATTTTATCAATTATAAAGATAAAGAGTTAAATAAAGTTTTAAAATTTTTTAGAGATGAGAGAATTGAGCGTGCAAAACGAATTATAAAAAAATTAAACAAACTTGAAATTGAAATTACTTTGGAAGATGTTCTAGAATTTTCAAAAATATCTCCAATTTGCAGACCTCACATTGCAAAAGCACTTTTACAAAAAGGTTATATAAAAAATTATATGCAAGCTTTCCATAAATATATTGGTGATGGCGGACCAGCATTTGAAAGAAAAATTCATGTTTCGCCACAAAGTGCGCTTAAAATAATTAACGATGCCGGTGGTCTTTCATTTATTGCACATCCGGGAAAAATGAAAGAATCAATTTTAAATAATCTTATTAAACTTGGAATTGATGGAATTGAAGTTATTCATTCATCGCACAAAAAATATCAGCAAAAATTTTATTCGGATATTGTTAATGAATATTGTTTACTAGCTAGCGGCGGATCAGATTTTCATGGTGGGTTACGAAATGATGAATCAAATTTTGGGAAATATTATGTAACTGAATCAATTCTTACTAATATTAAAAATTCTCTTACTTCAAATTATTACAAATG
>JBGSKB010000551.1:0-1576 GCA_041741395.1 Melioribacteraceae bacterium | reverse complement strand
TTCCGCAAAAAAGGAAAAATTGTTGATGATGATGCAACAGTAAAAGAGGAAAGAACAGTTCCATATATTTATGCAATTTTGTTTACAATTATGGGAGTTATTCTGTCTGGAATTTTCAAACTAAATGAATCAATTATAATGTTAT
Source organism: Melioribacteraceae bacterium (assembly GCA_041741395.1). Classification (GTDB taxonomy): domain Bacteria; phylum Bacteroidota; class Ignavibacteria; order Ignavibacteriales; family Melioribacteraceae. Next base: position 1,431 of record JBGSKB010000551.1, on the reverse strand, counting down.
GGATGATTTATTTAATTTGCAGTATTCTAATTATTAACATAAACAGATTTTGGAAAATAAGCGCACACGCAATGGGAGCCGGAATTCCATTAGGCGCTTCACTTTTTATAAATAATATTTATTTTTTTTTGGCGGTAATAATTTTAGTTGGATGGTCAAGATTTTATCTTAAAGTTCATACAATTCCGCAAATAATATCGGGGGGAATTGTTGGATTTTCAGCTTCATATTTATTATTAAAATTTTGTCTTTAGGTAGATAAATAAATTTTGTTAAAATTTAAATGAAAAAATTTTGGAGTTTAGATGGAATTAAAAAAAATAATTAGAGATGTTCCTAATTTCCCTAAAGAAGGAATTATCTTCAAAGACATTACAACTTTATTGAAAGACAGTGAAGCATTTCAGTTTACTCTAAATCATTTGTTTGAATTATCTAAAAATAAAGGAATTACAAAAGTTGTTGGAATTGAATCAAGGGGTTTTATTTTTGGTGGAGCGCTAGCCAATAAATTAAATGCCGGATTTGTACCGATTAGAAAACCCGGAAAATTGCCATCAAAAAAAATTAGTCAAGAATATTCGCTCGAATATGGAATAGACTCAATTGAAATCCATGAAGATGCATTAAATAGCAATGATATTGTTTTACTGCATGATGATCTTTTAGCAACCGGTGGAACGATGAAAGCTGCTTGCAGCTTGGTTGAAAGCTTAGGAGCAAAGGTTGAACAAATTTCATTTATAATTGAATTGAATTTTTTAAGTGGAAGAGAATTATTCACAAAATATAATGTTGAATCATTAAGTCACTATTAAAAATATTTCGAAAAATATATGTTTAGAATTTTAGGAACAGAATATTTATTTGTTAAAAATGAAATCAAAAAATTAGACAAGAAAGTTGTAACAATTTTTATAAGTTCGATTATTCTTCTTACTGTTAGCTGGTATTTTTCATCACCCAAATATTTTATTCAACATTTTAAAAATCAAAATGTAACATCAGAACTTTCGTCATTTATCTATTGGTTTACGGTTGATACAATTCTTTTTTTCGGAATTCCATTTTTAATTATTAAATATATTTTTAAGCAATCAATTAGTAAATATGGAATTAATCTAAATTTAAATTTTGCTGGTTTTCAAGTTTTTGGATTGTCAATCATATTTTTTTTACCAATTATATTTTACCTTTCTCAATCGGAAAATTTTATTGAATATTTCCCTTTAATGCAGAGTGCAAAAGAGGATGTTCATATTTTTATCATTTATGAAATAGCTTTTATAATTTTCATTTTTGCGTGGGAATTTTTTTTTCGCGGATTTTTATTGTTCGGTTTAGAAGAAAAATTTGGAATTTACTCAATTTTTATTCAAATGATTCCGTTTGTAATTTTGCATAACGGAAAACCTTTTATTGAAACATTTG
>JBGSKB010000550.1:0-1786 GCA_041741395.1 Melioribacteraceae bacterium | reverse complement strand
AATCCGTTGTGTTTTATCATTTTTTTGTATCCTTCGCTTACTGCATCTGCCTGATAATTTAAGCGTTTAAATCCTTTGGGTAAATCGGTTATTGAATTTGAGTCAAAATCTATACTATTTCCAAAAAATTCAATTAGAAATTTCATGTAAATAGCATAAGGGGTGAAACTATCGTTCAAATAAGTTTCATCTTTTAGCCTATTAATATATGTTTCATTAATTTGAACGCTTTCAAGCCAAAGTTCTTCAAATATTTTGACTCCATCGTCAATATCTTCGTTATCTCTTAATTCTACATTTAATTCAAAATTAGTTTCTAATCCGGCTGCTGTTAGATTACTTGATCCAGTAATTACTATTCCATAACCATGTGCGTGTTTTTCTTTCTCCCTGAAAACATACATTTTAGCATGGATGTTTTTTTTGGGGTGCACCCGGATGATTATTTTCTTACTTCCTAAATCGTTAATAAGCTGAAACATGCCTTCTTCCACTTCTCTATCATAGCTAGCTTGCTGGATATTCTTTTTCATGTCGTTGAAAAAGTCTTCTTGAGATTGTTCGTAATTCTCAGCAAAAATTAATCCTTGTTCATGGGCTTTATGTATTTGAGAGTCTATTGCAATGCCTGCAATAATACGTATTTCAGCGGTTTTTTCAATGTATTTTCTAATTTTGAAATAACCTGAAGCATAGAAATAGCCTACCAATGCATCAAAGAAATGTATATTCCGATGTTTAAAAACCCCTTCTATTTTGTTTAAAAGTGTGTTTTCGAGCTTGTTTGTAAAAAATTTTGTTGGCATATTATTATTTGTCAAATTTTAAGTTCTTGAATTAAATTCATAAAGTCATTATCTTCTTCCTCAATCCAAGAGTTATTCTGAATAAGTAAACTTATAAGTTCTATTTGTTCTTTATTGTAACTATTTAAAATTAAACCACATAAATCGAAGCTTGAGTTCTCCCACTTGCTACGGTGATGTTCCTCAGTCTCTTTTATACCTTTTGGTTTACCATTGGGTGTAATGAGCTCAATATTTGTTTGAATATTTAAGTCATCTATTTTGTTTTTTACTCTTTCAAAAATTCGTAAACCGTCATAATCCCAATCACATAGATAAAAAATAGGATATTTTATTTCGGGTATTTTTTCTAATTTATTAATATTATTACCTCCTGCGTACCATAATTCAATATTGTTTTCATCAGCATAATGAGGAAATTTCAGAAAGTAAAGGTTTTCACATAAGACAATAGCTCTTGGTTTTCTGCTTCTACAGTGTAATACGTATAAATACTGTTTATCATTTTCATAAAACTTATCTATCCCAATTAGAGCTTTGATTGCAGTTTCTATACTCTGCCTGTTTGGACTGTTATAAATATACTTAGGAGATTTGAAAAACATTCGCGAAACGCCTTGTATATTCTCTCTAGCGTTTTCAATTTGACTTTTTAAGTCGTTCAATTCATTTTCAGCCCAAATACTTTTAATTTCAATCAATCGCTTAATTTCGTATTCTTTTAATCCTGAGTAATTTATCAATCTTTTTTTATCACCAATTTTATTGCCAAGTTCTTCTAAAAAATTCTTATATATTGTATAATTTTCAAGAAATTCGTTTTTGTAAAAATCTTTAAAGGCTTTCCTCCGATTTTCTGAAACAACTAAAATTTTTTTATTACCAAATTTTGGCGAAAAAAACTTCTTGTCATCACACAAAACATTTTTTATATAAACATGTTCCTGAATTTTGATGCTTGTTTCATCATTTATAAATAA
>JBGSKB010000549.1:0-1595 GCA_041741395.1 Melioribacteraceae bacterium | reverse complement strand
GTCCATATAATGAACACCAAATTAATCAAAGAAAAAAGGGACATTGCATTTTCCCTACTTCTCACTTGGATGCACCAACGGGACTATAGGCACCTCAAGGCACACGAGTTGCTTGTTATACACAAATTAAACAAAGTGATTGTTAATAAATGATATCACATTTTTATAATATTTAACATTATCTAAATCTAAGCTTTCAATATATTTTGAAGATACATGTGAATTGGGATCAATTAAACTAATATCTGAAATATTGGAATTTCCAATAAGATTTCGTTGAAAAAGATTTTTACTTTCAAAATCTAAATCAGGTAACGAGTAACCCCAGAAAACTATTTCATTTGCATTTTTTAACTTTTGTTCCGCTTTTTCCCAAATAATTTTTAATTGATTATGCATAATAGCTGATTTGTTATTAACTGGAGGAAGTATTATAGGTAAACTATATGGATTTTTGGTGTCATTATATCTTAACTCTGGATTTATTTTTTTCCGTGTTGTAATTCTTAACTTTCGGTCTGTCTGAAAAAATTGTTCTAGGGAATATTTATCAGTAGAACTTGGAGATAACCAATTAAGAGAACCGTGCAATTTAAATATTTTAATTTTTGCTGGAAGATCATCAGGTTGATCAAATCTTTCTAATTTTCCAGGTGGATTTGTAGTTTCTAATCCAGCCATATCTAATCCATAACATCTCGGGAAACTAAACATTTCCAAATTTTTCCATCGTTCTTTTTGTTGCAATATATCAAGAACTCTTTCTATTTGTATATCTTGGTTAAATGTAATGAAAGTAATATTTTCGGGTTGGTAACCATGCTCAAAGTATTTAACTAACAAACGGTAAAGATGCCGTTGGTGATTAATTTTAATTGAATTAGTAGATGATGAAAGTCTTTTGTTGAATAATTTTATTAATTCAACAAATATATCAGACGAATAATTCTTTAATCGAATATCAAATAGATCTGTATAAATTGTAGCCATTACTCCTTCAAGTGAATCATATTTTTGATCATATATATTTCTATGATAATATTTTTGCATATATTGTTGAATTTGATCCGTATATCTTGAGTAATGAATTTTACAAATAGAAAAAAAATGCTTGTCCAATGGAGGAGCAATATATTTTGATTTATTTGCTACATCTGAATATGTAGCTCCTGCACCTAAAATTAATACTAATTTTTTCTTCATAATAATTTTTGTGTATACCATTTATTCTTAGGCGCCAAGCGCCGTTAATTAATTTTTCTGATTTCAGAAAACTGTTTTCTGCTATCAGAAAACTTTTCTTATATCCGAAAACTCGGTTTTCTTATATCAGAAAACTTTTTTGCCATATTTTTAGTCTCTTTTTTCAATTTTTCAACAAACTAACTTTATAATTTTTTTACTTTTTTTCATTTTCCTAATGCTTCGCACACTTACTCACATGTAATCTTTTTTCAATTATTTTTTATTCTAACACTTAATTCGTAAAAGCCTATTACTTTCTATGCATCAGTATTTATTTTGCTTTTTATATTCTACATCATTAAATAACTTATATTAATTTTCTTCTTAACTAACTTATTCTGTAAACCTTT
>JBGSKB010000548.1:0-7792 GCA_041741395.1 Melioribacteraceae bacterium | reverse complement strand
ATTCCTTTTTTAAGCAAAACTTCATTTGTTTCATTTGCAAGAATTGTTCTATATTTTGAAACAACATCTAAAATCGGATTTTCATCCAAAGTTAATTTAAAATCCTTTTTGATTCGTTGAACTTTTCCCATTTGATGCATTAAGTAGTAAGCTTTTTCTTCAACATTCAAAACCCAAATTCTACCGCCGGAAATATTTATATCAGAATTCTCAATTAACTGTTTTAGAACTTCAAACAAAAGTTCACTTTCTGATTCAAAATGTTTAGATGCAAGAGCATCAATTGTTTTATATAATCTTTTTTGTTCCATCAAATAAAGATAAAATTTTAATTAATAAAATGTTTAATAACTTTTTCTATAGCTTTTTTACTAACCAAATTAAACTCATTACTATTAAATGCCTTCATTAAACTGTTTGGAGTTGAGCGATAAACTCCTTTTTCTACATAACCTCCACCTTCAAAAACACCTAAATCTAATTCATTTTTTCCATCAACACTTGTTGGAACTTGAATATTTCCGTTTAGTAAATTTTTCCATTTTGAATTAAAATCAACTAATGTCGTAATATTTGGTTCCCAAGGTTCAACATCCAGCGGATAAAAATCTTGGTAAGAAACATCTGAAGTGTAATATTCATCGGCTAATCCGGCTAATCCGTGACCAAATTCATGAATGAATATTTTCTTGGAAGCTTCGTTATCGACAACTGTTGTTGAATAATAATTATAAATTGCCCCGCCGCCATATTTATCAGAATTAACTAAAATATAAATTTGATCATAAGGTACATTTGAAGCATAATTTCTTACAGTTTTATTATCCATTGTCATAATATATCTTTCGCTATCAAAAGTATAAAAGGTGGAATTGACTGCGGTTGATTTCCAAATTGTGTCACCGGGAATATCAATTCCGGAATTTTTTGAAATTGCTTTTACTCCCCAAATATTTATATCATTTTTATAATTTTTAAATGGTTCGTATTCAAATAAATAATTCGCAAATTTCTCCGAATCCTTAATAAATTTTTCCATTTCATCTATTGAATATCCATCGGGAATAAAAACTATATCTAATTTTTTTGAATAATTTCCTGAATTATGAATTTTAAAACTTTCACACTCGTTTGATCTTTCTTTTTTTACAAAATAGGAATTTGGATCAACAATAAATTCATGTTTTTTTTTGAATTTATTTTTATCATCTCTATCATGAATTTCAACTCTTACAGAGTCTTTTGGATACGGAAAAACTAAAGTTTCTGATAATGTTCGATCAATTTTTTTTGCTTCTTCGGTAGTTTGCCATTCTTGAAACAATGTAGAATAACCGTGTGAAAAAATTAATTTGTATGATTTTAAATCAAAAACAAAAAACATGAAATTTCCATATCCAAGTGTATCAATCAAATTGTTTTTTGATCCGCTCCAGAATTGTTCTTCAATCAATTCATCAAATGAATAATAATCATTTTGGTGATTACCGGAGTGAAAATAATCTAGGCGTAATTGTTTGTCTAAAAAATATTCATCAAAATTAACTTGAGCTATTAAAGGTAAATACAAAAAAAATAGTATAATAATTATTCTTTTCATTTCAAATCCTTTTAGTAAATAGATTCCGGATAATTTCTAACGAAATTTCCGGAATGACAAAATTGTAATTTTTTTGGATTTTAACTTTTTATATTTTTCTGCTTCCTGGTTTAACTAAAGGAATATCTGTTTTACAAATTGGACATTCATCTGGCTGATAAGAAATAACTTCCAACTGTATTGTACTTTTTTGCGGTACACCAAAATTTACTTTCCCGTTACTTCGGTCAACTATCATTCCGACACCAACAACATTTGCTTTTGCGTGTTTTACAATTTCAATAACTTCAAATACTGATCCACCGGTTGTTACAACATCTTCACAAACTAAAATATTTTCATTCTCACTAATTTCAAAACCTCTGCGCAAGACTAAATTTTTATCTTCCCTTTCTGCAAAAATAAATTTTTTATTTAATTGACGTGCAACTTCTTGACCAACAACAATTCCGCCAATTGCCGGAGAAATAACAGTATCAATTTTGAAATCCTTAAAATACTCGAATATAATTTTACATATAGCTTCAGTATAATTCGGGTATTGTAAAACCTTTGCACACTGAAAATATTGATTGCTGTGTCTTCCTGAAGTTAATAAAAAATGCCCTTCTAAAAGGGCATTGCTTTTATAAAACATTTGTAATAATTCTTGATTTGTCATAATTCAGTAATCCAGTTTTAAAAATTTTGTTATTCTAATTTACAAAACTAACTTGGATTATTCTCTTCCTTATGTTTATTTTCTTCTTTTTTTGGATTTGCAGTTTCGGGAATAAAATAAAGTTCATCTGAATTTTCTTTATGCTTAACAATTATTGTATCACCTTCTTTGAAAATTTCTCTAAGAATTTCTTCGGCTAAAGGATCTTCAATATATTGTTGAATTGCTCTTCTAAGTGGTCGTGCTCCGTATTTTGGGTCAAAACCTTTTTCGGAAATAAATTCTTCAGCAGATTCATCTAAAATAATCTTCATTTTATTTTCTTTAAGATTATTAATTAAATCTTTCATCTCAACGGAAGCAATTTTCTTAATGTCATCTTTTTCCAAATTTCTAAATACTATTGTTTCATCAATTCTATTTAGGAATTCAGGATTAAACAAATTTTTCATTGCATCTTGCACGGTACTTTTTAAATTCGAATATGTATCTGATGATGATTCGTTACCAAATCCATAACTACCGGTGGCTTTAATATTTTTTGTGCCAACATTGGAAGTCATTATTATTATTGTATTTTTGAAATCAACTCGTCTTCCTAAACTATCGGTTAACTGTCCGTCATCCAGAACTTGAAGTAAAATATTAAATACATCGGGGTGTGCTTTTTCTATTTCATCAAAAAGTACAACTGAATAAGGTTTACGTCTAACTCTTTCTGTAAGCTGTCCGCCTTCTTCGTAACCAACATATCCGGGAGGTGCTCCAACCAAACGAGAAACAGCAAATTTTTCCATGTATTCGCTCATATCAATTCTAATTAAAGAATCTTCTGAATCAAATAAATACTTTGCTAATTCCTTAGCTAATTGAGTTTTTCCAACTCCAGTTGGTCCTAAAAATATAAAACTTCCAATAGGTTTATTTGGATTTTTTAATCCGGCACGAGTTCTTCTAATTGCTTTCGAAAGTCGAGTAACAGCATCATCTTGTCCAACAATTTTTCGCTTTATTACTTCTTCCATTTTCATAATTTTTTCAGATTCTGCCTGCACAACTCTCGTAACCGGAATTCCGGTCATCATCGATACAACAGTGCCAATAACTTCTTCGCTTACATCATAAACTTCATTTTTAGTTCTTTCTTCCCATTCATTTTTAGCAGTTTCTAATTCAATTTGAAGCTGTCTTTCTTGATCACGCAATCTTGCAGCTTGTTCATAATCCTGTTGCTTAACAACATCAATTTTTTCTTGTTTAATTTTTTCAACTTTTTGTTCAAGAATTAGAATGTCATCAGAAACAGTGAAATTTCCCATGTGAACACGAGAACCAGCTTCATCTAAAACATCTATTGCTTTATCAGGTAAATATCGATCGGTAATATATCTATCACTTAATTTTACAGCAGCAATTATAGCTTCATTTGAATATTTTACATGATGATGTTGTTCATATTTAAATTTAATGAAATCAAGAATTTTTATAGTTTCTTCAACTGTAGGAGGTTCAACCATCACTTTTTGAAACCTTCTATCTAAAGCACCGTCTGTTTCAATATATTTTCGGTATTCATCCAAAGTAGTTGCGCCAATACATTGAATATCTCCTCTTGCAAGTGCAGGTTTAAACATATTTGATGCATCAAGTGATCCAGATGCTCCGCCTGCTCCCACAATTGTATGTAATTCATCAATAAAAAGTATAACATCATGAGCTTTTTCTAATTCGTTCATTAATGCTTTCATTCTTTCTTCAAATTGACCACGATATTTTGTACCGGCAACTAATCCCGCCAAATCTAAGGTTACAACTCTTTTATCTTGTAAAATTCTGGGAACTTTTCTTTGTTCAATTCTTAAAGCTAATCCTTCCGCAATTGCTGTTTTTCCTACTCCTGGTTCACCGATTAAAACCGGATTATTTTTTTTTCTTCTGCTTAAAACTTGAGCAACTCGTTCAATTTCTTTTTCTCTTCCAACAACTGGGTCCAATTTATCTTCTGTTGCATATTTTGTTAAATCTCGCCCAAAATTATCTAATACTGGGGTTTTAGTTTTTTCTGTTTTTTTACTTTGAGGAAAAGGCATATTTGGTTTATCTTGCGGTGAATAGCTTTTTCCGCTTAGAATATTATTTAGCTCGGCTCTTGCAGTTTCGTAAGTTATGCTAAATTGATTCAGAATTTGTGTGGCAACATTATCTTCATCTCTAAGTAAAGACAAAAGAATGTGCTCAGTTCCAATAACATCTGATTTATATATTTTTGATTCAATTTGAGTAATTTTTAAGACTTTTTCTGCTTGTTTAGTTAAAGGAATATTTCCTATTGTTAAGGTTCCGCCAGTTGATTTAACTGTTTCTTCAATAGTTTTTTTAAGATTAGCCAAATCTACACCAAGATTTACCATAATTTTTACGGCAACTCCATGGCTTTCTCTAATTATTCCTAAAAGAAGATGCTCGGTACCAATATAATCATGACCAAGTCTTAAAGCTTCTTCCCTACTTAATCTAATTACTTCTTGAACTCTTTCTGAAAAATTTCCTTCCATTTGGTATTCCAGTCTCTATTGAATTTTAACTAAAAATATTTAACTAATAATAAATATATATATTGCAATCTGTGTAATCAAGGTAAACAAATTTATAAATAATTATCGCTCATTTTCGGAAAATGTTCATATTCATTTTATTTTTATAAAACACAATAAATAAAGTTGAACTTAAGTTGAAAAAAAAATATATAAATCTGTAAACTTTACCGTATTTTGTTTCTTTAATTCTTCTGTTTTGCTAAATTATATACCAAATAAATAGATTAGATAATGAATATCAAGGAGTAAATATGGAAGCTTTTACCGGACTTTCAATAGTTGCAATAATTGGAATTATTTTTTTACTAATTCTTTTCACGTATTTTGTTCCAATAGGACTTTTTATCACAGCTTATTTTTCAGGTGTTAAATTAAAAATATTTAAAGATTTGGTTGGAATGAGACTTAGAAAAGTTCCACCTTCAATTATTGTTAGAAATTTAATTGCTGCAACAAAGGCTGGAATTCATCTAGAAGCTTCGGCATTAGAAGCTCATTATCTTGCAGGAGGTAATGTTACAAAAGTTGTAAATGCTTTAATTTCTGCAAACAAAGCGAATTTGGATTTATTATTTGAAAAAGCAGCAGCCATTGATCTTGCTGGACGTGATGTTCTTGAAGCAGTAAAAATGTCGGTTGTACCAAAAGTTATTGAAACACCACTTGTTGCAGCAGTTGCTAAAGATGGAATCCAACTTAAAGCAATTGCAAGAGTTACAGTTCGTGCAAATATTGAAAGATTAGTTGGTGGTGCCGGCGAAGCAACAGTTCTTGCAAGAGTTGGTGAAGGAATTGTTTCAACTATTGGATCAAGTTTAACGCATAAAATGGTTTTAGAAAATCCAGATAATATTTCTAAATCAGTTTTAGCTAAAGGATTAGATGCCGGTACTGCTTTTGAAATTCTTTCAATTGATATTGCTGATGTTGATGTTGGTACAAACATTGGTGCAATTTTACAAACCGATCAAGCAGAAGCGGATTTAAAAGTTGCTCGTGCTAAAGCTGAAGAAAGACGTGCTGCAGCCGTTGCCCTTGAACAAGAAATGAGAGCTAAAGTTGTTGAAGCAGAAGCTGAAATTCCTTTAGCTATGGCAGAAGCTTTTAGAAATGGCAATATGGGAATTATGGATTATTATAATCTTAAAAATGTTCAATCAGATACAAATATGAGAAATTCAATTGCAAAAGGCGATTCAGAAACTGAGAAGAAATAAAAATGGAAGATTTTATACAAATAATAATCGTAATTATTTTTATTCTGAGTGCAATTTCTTCATCAAGAAAGAAAAAGGATAAAAGTAATATACCAACTTATGATAAACCAAAACCAGCTAAACCAAATTTTGGTATTAACAAAAGTGGAAGTTTGCAAAAAACCGGCACTCAAGCTTTAGAAGAAATTTTAGGATTTAAATTAGAAATTCCGGAATCTCAGAAAACTGAGATTCCGAATTATTCCACGGATAATTTGCCATCTTTGGAATCAAAAAATTTAGATTATGAGAATTATGATACAGAAAAAAGTCTTGACGAAATAGATAAGGGAACTGAAATTAATTATACCGAAAATTATTTGAATCGCAAGTCAGAAATATCAGCCTTAAAAGAAAAACATAGCACCTTTAAAGAAAAACCAAAAGTTGAACATCCAAAGTTGAAATCAAATCGTTTTACAAAATTGTTAGATGAAAAAGACAATCTGAAAAATTTCGTAATCTTTAACGAAATTTTGAATAAACCAAAAGCTCTCCGAAGATAATGCAAAAAAAATATCGATTATCAAAAATCAATAAACTTGAATCACAAAAACCAAAATTTGATGAGAGCAAATTTGAAATTGATTATCAAAATGAATTAAATCCCGCACAGTTTGAAGCAGTTACATCTTGCGAAGGAGCCTTTCTTGTTATTGCCGGAGCCGGAACTGGGAAAACCAGAACTTTAGTTTATCGCGTTGCCCGACTTATTGAAATGGGCATTGATCCAAAATCAATTTTACTTTTAACATTCACTCGAAAATCTGCTAAAGAAATGATGAACCGTGCGGCAATTTTATTAGATAACAGATGTTCCAAAATCAACGGCGGAACTTTTCATTCTTTTGCAAATTTGACTTTACGAAAATATTCAAAAATTATTGGATTGGATTCCGCATTTACAATTCTTGACCAAGGCGATAGCGAAGATGTAATTAATTTAATTAGAGCACAACTTGATTTGGTGAAACTTAAAAAACGATTTCCAAATAAACAGACAATTGCAAAAATTATTAGTCTAAGTGTAAATACCGGAAAAAAAATTGAAGAAATTCTTTTTGAAGAATACCCGCATTTTATGGAAAATTTAGATAAGATTATTGAAATATCAAATTTGTACAAAAACTATAAAAAGCAAAGTCTTCTTTTGGATTATGATGATTTGTTAATTTATCTTCGTGAATTTTTAAATGATAAAATCAAATCGCAAATTTTAACAAGTACAATAAAATATGTAATGGTTGATGAATATCAAGATACAAATAAACTTCAAGCGGATATTGTTTTAGGCTTAGCTCAACATAATAATAACATTATGGTTGTTGGCGATGATTCGCAATCAATATATTCTTTTCGCGGTGCAAATTTTAAGAACATAATGCAGTTTCCAAAATTGTTTAACGATGTAAAAGTAATTATGCTTGAGGAAAATTACAGAAGCACACAAGAAATTTTAGATTTTGGAAATCACGTTATTGAATTTGCAATCGAAAAATATCCTAAGCAGCTTTATACAAGAAAAACGGGCGGTGAACTTCCGGCAATAATTGCATCAACAACAGAAAATATGCAGTCAAAATTTATTGTTGATAGAATTTTAGAATTGCGAGAAGAAAATATTCCGCTAAATGATATTGCTGTTTTGTTCCGTTCTTCGTTCAGTTCTTTCGATTTG
>JBGSKB010000547.1:0-5926 GCA_041741395.1 Melioribacteraceae bacterium | reverse complement strand
CCCTCTGCTTAAAAGGCAGATGCTCTACCACTGAGCTACGCGCCCAAATTTCAAGACAGCAAATTTACCAATATTTCTAATTTATTTCAATATTTTTCAAAATTTTTATTATTAATAATCGGTAAAATTTTCCTATTTGGTTTCGACTATATTATTATCAATTATATAAATAACAAGAAATTTCTTTACAGATTTAAATTTTCCATTAAATTAATGGGTAATATTCTACTTTTTTCTAAAAAATAATGAATAAAAACAATAAAATTTTAATTGCTGATGATGACGAAACCTTATGTTATTTACTTAAGGAAGAGTTAATCAATCAAAATTTTTCTGTGGATATTGTTTATGATGGAAAATATGCAATTGAAAAATTGAAAGAAAAAGATTTCGATATTCTTTTACTCGATTTGGAAATGCAATTTATTTCTGGTGAAAAAGTTCTCAAATTTGCAAATGAGAATAAACCGCGTCTTCAAATAATTGTACTCACTGCTCAATCAGATATGAGAACTGCAATTGAGTGTATGAAACTTGGCGCTTTTGATTTTCTCAACAAACCATATGATTTTCAGCAATTACTTATTACAATTGAGCGGGCATTAAAACATCGCGAACTTCTTGAAAAAAATACACTTCTTGTTAATAAAGTTGAAAAATACAGCAGCATAAACATTGTTGGAAATAGTAAAAGTATCAAAGAAGTAATTTATCTGGCAGAAAGAGCAGCGCTTTCAGATTCAAATATTCTACTTGAAGGAGAAACTGGAACCGGAAAAGAAATATTTGCCGAATTTATTCATCAAAATTCTTTACGAAACCAAAAACCTTTGGTTGCAATAAATTGTGCTTCACTTCCGGATCAATTAATGGAAAGTGAACTTTTCGGATATGAAAAAGGAGCTTTTACGGATGCAAAAACTTCTAAACCTGGATTGGTAGAAATTGCTGACGGCGGAACTCTTTTTTTAGATGAAATCGGCGAATTAAGTTTAACACTTCAGCCAAAAATTTTAAGATTCTTAGAAAATGGTGAGTTCAGAAGAATTGGAGGAGTTACAAATCATTCTTCCAACATTAGAATAATTGCCGCAACAAATAGAAATCTAATGGAATTTGCCGAAGAGAAAAAATTTAGAAGGGATCTTCTCTTTAGATTAAACGTAATTACATTAACAATTCCGCCTTTGGTTGAGAGAGAAAACGATATACTTTTACTTTCAGAATACTTTTTGAAGAAAAAATGTTCAATAAATTCGCCGAAAGTTCTTTCAAACGAAGCAAAATTTGCTCTTCAAAATTATGAGTTTCCAGGTAATGTTCGAGAACTTGAACATATGATTGAACGAGCTATTATTTTTGCGGAAGGCAGTATAATTGAAACCAAAGATTTAAACTTACCGGTCTTTTCTACAAAATCAAATTATGTAGCAGAAGATGATAATACGTTATTAAATTTAGAAGATGTCGAAAAATTCCATATCCAGAAGGCACTGAAATTAAATAGTTGGAATAGAGAAAATACTGCAAGAATGTTGGGTATAAGTCAGAAAACTCTTTACTCAAAAATCAAAAAATATAGTCTGAAATAAATGAATGGCAACAACCGCTATATTTCGAATTCAAATTTTCCCAATATTAAATCAAAAAATGATCTGCAAAAAATTAAGCACGATCTGAATAATCTTTTAAACAATATCTTAAATTCTATTGATCTTGTTAATGAAAATCTAAACTCGAAGAATAGAGCTTCTCAACTTCTGAATATTATTAAAAAAAATACACTTCTTGCTTCCGATTTAGTTTCAGATATTTCAAATACACAAAATAATTATAAAGAAAAAATAAGTTTATCAAAAGTTATAAATAGTTCGATTGAGCTTGTCAGTATTGATGCAAACCGAGATTCAATAAAATTTATTAATAATTGTAAGTATGATTTTATTCTTGCAAATTCCACAAATCTTAATCGAATTATTTTAAATCTAATTAATAATTCTAAAGACGCAGATTGTGAATCAGAAATTACTATAACATTAAATGATTATCATAAAAATCAAATTGAATTAATAATTAGTGATAATGGTCCGGGAATAAAATCTGAGGACTTAAAATACATTTTTGATATTGGATTTTCTTCAAAGAAAAATGATAATAACGAACATGGTTTGGGACTTTCAATAGTTAAAGAATTGGTTGATGAACTTTCCGGAAGTATTTCTGTTAAATCCCAATTAGGTAAAGGAACTTTATTTAAAATAATTTTCCCAATTCATAAAACAGAAAAATTTTCTAAATCATTTAATAATAAAACAATTTTTATTGGAGAAGATGATCCATTCCAGTTGGAAGTTTTGAAGGATTTACTAACTTCACTCAATATTAAAACTTTTTCAGCCGCAAATGGTTTAGAAGTTTTAGATTTGCTGAATAATAAAAAACCAGATCTTATTATAATTGATAGATATATGCCAATTATGGATGGTATTGAATGCATCAAAAATATTAAACAAAAATATTTGGATGTTCCTATTATATTAACTTCCGGTTCTTATTTGAAAAATTTTAAAGAAGAAATTAATATTGCAGAAGTGTTAATGAAACCTTATAGTTTTGAAACTGTTCAGAGTACATTAGAGAGATTTCTCTGATTCAACAATTTCTTCTTCACCAATTCTGAATTGATTTGCATTCAAATTATCCAAATATTCTTTTACTTCCGGCTCTTTAATATTTAGCATCGTTCCCATAAAATGCAAAATATCTTTAACTGCTTTTTCTATAAACTCAACTCTTTTTATTGCTGAATTTTTATTAAACGTTTCAGATTCAAATTCGCGTTTTAATGCGGTTACAGATAAATTAATTAAGGTTAAAGGTTGTTTTATTTCGTGATTTGTTTTTTTTACTGTTGTTGAAAAAGTATTAATTTTTTCTAACTCAATAAATAATTTATTTGTTTCGTTAAATCTTAATGCAGCTTTTACTCTTGCCAATAGCTCAGTTCTATTAAACGGTTTTTTTATGTAATCAAAAGCACCAATTTCAAATCCTTTTTCTATGTCTGAAGATGAATTTAACGCGGTAACTAAAATTACCGGAATTGAATTTGTGTGCTGGTTTAGCTTTATTGATTTGCAGACTTCAAATCCGTCGATATCAGGCATCATAACATCAAGCAAAATTAAATCTGGTTTTTCAAACTCTGCTTTTTTTATTGCTGATTTTCCATCGTAAGCTCTAATTACATTAAATCCTTCTTTATTCAATCTATCCTCAAGAAGAAAAACATTATCCGGCTGGTCATCAACAACAAGTATTTTAAATATTTTTGTCATGCAATTAATTTGAAAATATTTTTTAATCTTTTTTCTAATTGACCTGTATTTATCGGTTTTGTAAACAATCCGTTAAAACCATTCTTTTCTATTATTTCTCTATCAGAAAGCATTGCATAAGCAGTTAGTGCAAAAACTCTTATCGTTTTCGTCTCCGGATTATTTCTAATTTTTCTTATTGTTTGAAATCCATCCATCTTAGGCATCATAATATCTAGTAATACAATATCGGGCTTTTCATTTTTTAAAGTTTCTAAACATTCGAATCCGTCATTTGCAAAAATTGGATTATAGCCCAATGATTTTACAATTTCACCAATTGTAAATCTTGCATCTTTATCATCATCCACAATAAGAATATTATATGAACCCGAATAATTTTTCTGGACAAATGTTTTATCAGAATTAACGATTGATGCTTCCATTTTATCATTTTGAATTGACTTGAATACACTTGCGTCAATAAGTTCAATTCTATCTTTAATAACCTTTAGAACATCTAATGGATGATGTTGAGCAATTAATGTTGTTTCAAATATTTTGTTATTAATATCTTGAGTTTCCTTTTCATCATTTAAATTTTGTAGGAACGAAACAACGGGAATATTTTTTGAATATAAATCTTCTTGAATTAGATTTAGTAAAATGAATGAATCAAAGTTTTTGTTGAACTGATCAATCATTATTAAATCCGGTTCAATCCTTTTAATATGATCACAAATTGAGTGATAATCGTTGCTATGATAAATTTTTAATTCTTCCAAATTTAATTCTTCTTCAAGTTTATTATACCTTAATTCATCAGTAACAAATAATATTTTTCTAAACTTTATACTTTGTTTTTTTTCAATATTTTCAATAACATTTATAACATTCAGTCTTGTTAAATCTTTAACTGCAAAATCATAAATATTAAATCCAAGTCCGCAATTTGCTTCTTCATCCATATTGATTATAATTATAGGAATATTTGAAGTGAAATTATTTTCTTTCAATTTTTGTAGAAGCTGCCAACCATTTCTGTTTTTTAATAAAACATCAAGAATAATAACGTCTGGAAAACTTTCTTCAATTGAAATAATATTGAATTCATTAACAATAGGAATTTCAACTTGAACATTATTTTGTTTTAAGTAATCACCAATTAATTTAATGGAATCTTCGCCATCAGAAATAATTATTGCTTTAAATAATTTTGGCGGATTATTTTCAAATTTTCCAGCTTGTTTTTTTATTTTATCTTTAATTGTATTTGGAATTCGCACAATAAACTTAGAACCTTTTGCAAGTTCTGAAATTACATTAATTTCTCCATGTAAAAGATTTGTGTACTTCTTGCAAATTGCTAAACCTAAACCTGTGCCGCTGAATTTTCTATTTAAACTTGCGTCTGCTTGTCTAAATTCCTCAAAAATTATTTTTTTATCTTCTTCAGAAATTCCCGGTCCGCTGTCTTCAACTTCAACAATTAGTTCATTTTCTTCGGCATGTATTTTTAAATTAACGAATCCTTCTTTCGTAAATTTTGCTGCATTCCCAACGAGATTATAAATTATTTGTTCAATTTTTTTAATATCTGATTTTATTAAATAATCATAATCATTTGGAATAGTAATGTTAAATGATATTTCCCGTTCTAAGAAAATTGGCGATATAAAACTTTTTACTTCATTAATAAAATCACTTAATAATATTTCTGAATCTGCTAAAACAATATTACCAGATTCCAATTTTGAAAATTCAAGTATGTTTTCAATAAGATTTAAAAGTTTTTTACCATTTCGTAAAACAACATTTAATCTTTCTTTAGTTTTTGAATCTGTGTTTGTGTCCTTAAGAATTAATTCTGTTAAACCTAAAATTGAATTTTGCGGAGTTCGTAATTCATGCGACATATTAGCTAAGAATTGAGATTTAAGTTTTGCAGATTCAACAGCCTTTTCTTTTTGTATTTCTAATTCTTCTGCACCTTTTTTTAATTTATCATGAAGTTCTAACAATTCAGTATTCTTTTCAGTTATCTCAATGTTTTGTTTTTGATATGCATTATTTAATTGCTTTAATTCATCAACAAGATTTTGGAGTTTGCTAAATGCCTTTCCGTTCGCAATTCCAATTGACAATTGATCTTTAATTTTTTCATAATAATGTTTAACATCATTATGAGGTTTATTAACCGACGCCAATTCTAATATTGCAATAACTTCATAGTTGTAAAAAATCGGCAGAATGTATAAATAATTTATTTTTAATTCAGTTAAACCAGTTCTAACAATTGGATGATTGTTTTCAAATTCAATTTCAATAATTTCTTTATTATCAATTGCACGTTTATAAAAACTTGATTCATAAATTACCTTATCGCCTAAATGCGGAATTCCATAAACAGCTAAAGGCATAAGTAAATTATTTTCTAAAAGATAAATACCACCAATATCAACTCCGGTTGATAAAATTATTTTCTCAATTGTAACTTCGCCAATTTCCTTTAATGCCGGCTTTTTATTTATCAAAGAAATAAATTCAGTGTACTCTTTTTCGGAATCATCTCTTTTCTTAATTTCCTCCAACATATTATTGAATGCAGA
>JBGSKB010000546.1:0-3504 GCA_041741395.1 Melioribacteraceae bacterium | reverse complement strand
TTTTGTTTGTTGGTTAATATTCAAAAATACTTAGCTTAATTTAAAATATCAATTAATAAAATAATCTCACAAAAGTTCCTTTTTCAAAAATTGGCAAATTATTTTTATCGAAAGTTATTTTTTTTGCTAATTCTAAACTTCCAGGTATTTCAGAAACATTTATTCTTTCTATTTTCGCATCGAAATCCGAATTAATTTTCTCAATAAATAAATTAGCAATAATTGCA
This sequence comes from Melioribacteraceae bacterium, assembly GCA_041741395.1. Taxonomy (GTDB): domain Bacteria; phylum Bacteroidota; class Ignavibacteria; order Ignavibacteriales; family Melioribacteraceae. The sequence goes on along the minus strand of JBGSKB010000546.1, from coordinate 3,277 downwards.
TAACCTTGACTTGTTGGATGTACTCCATCCAAACTAAAAATTCCTCCGGAAATGAATTCTGTTGTAAATTCAACACCATTTGAAATATATCCATTTTCGGCAACTTCGTTGAAGAAATTATTTACATCAACAAGATGAAAACCATATTTCTGCGCAACGTTACTTATTGTTGCGTTAAAATTACTAACAACATTTTTAACAATAATTTGTTCAGATGGATCTAATACAAAATTATTTGGGAAAGGATTTTCAGGTGTTAAACCAAATGGATAAGCTGTATTAACTCCCTCTGGAACTGATATAGAATTTGTAGAATAATAAAGTCCTTTTGTATCACCAATAAATACTGCTGCCGAAGAACCTCTTAATGTAACCATAGTTTTATTTGTTAGTAGATCGGAAACTGATGCTAATCCAATTGAGACATCTGCAGAAGAAGAATAAACTAAACCTTGAATTTGAGGATTTTGTGCTTGTGCAGCTTGAATTGCTAATCCAACATTTGGAGCAACAGTTGTAAAAAATGGAATTGCACTTACATTAGGAATATTTGCTAGTACTACCGGAATGCTAGCTAGTGCTAAACCACCACAAAGTTGATCGTATAAAAAGGCAAATGTTTCTGTTGGAGTGTGTGGTAAAATTCCACCGCTGGTTGCGTAACCTAAAATATCATTATTTCCAATCCATAAACTTACTAATGTTGGTTGAGCTGCAATCGCCATTTCTAAAGGGGTTTTGTTTTGGTTCCTTAAAACCACATCAAAAAATACATTACTTTTGTCAATTGCAGTTGCTGTACTTTTTGCAGTTAAAATATCTGGTAAGAGTGCTCCGGGAATTCCCAAATTATTATAAATTCCGGCATAATTTAAATTTGTTGGCGTTCCACCATTTATTGAAGCTGTACTTGTTGAAAAAGGATTTAGAGATTTAACTTCAATTCTTCCGCCAATACCGGGATCACTTATAGTGGGCTGAATAAATTCAACTCCAACTTGGCCTGCAATTTGTTTGCCGTAAGAATATACTTGAGCACTTTCATAAAGTGCACTTGATTGATATCCAGCTGTTAAACTATTTCCGATTGTAACAAACTTACTAAAATCAGCACTTCCAGTATTTGGTTTTGTTGGCTCGGTAAGTTCACTTCTATCTTCACAAGATAAAATAAAAAATCCCAATAAGATAATTGCTAATAATTTCTTCATTTATTTATTCTCCAAACCTTAAAATTTATATGCTAATGAAACTGAAAATAAATGCGCTATTGAATTATAAACTCCATTCATTGGAGAAATACTATTATCAATTCCGCTATAATTTTCTAAAGAATTAGTAATTTTTCTTTCATCAAATCGTAAAAACATATATGCAGCTTCTAATGAAAAACTTTCATTCAGATTATATGAACCGCCTAGATTAAATCCTAATCTATCTGAATCTGGCAAAGTCGGATCCAATCTCTCATCCGGAACTGGATTATGATCATATAAAAATCCACCGCGTGCTGTAAAAGTTTTACTGTATTCATACTCCGCACCAATTCTTGCTATAAATCCGTTATCATAAAATCTTTCTGATGTAGACACAAGTTGCTCACCGGTTTCAGAATCAATAAAATCTTCAAATTGTACTTCAAGTTTGTCGTAACTATCCCATCCAACATATTGATAATCTGCTGTAAGAGTAAAATATTTCAAGGGTCTAATTGCAACTCCAAGTGTAATATTTTCCGGAGTAGTTAAAGGTGCAGTAATTGGTCCATTTGGAAGTAACCCATCAAATTGCGATGAAAAGTCAGAAGGAACTGCATCACCTTCAAAATCAAACTTAACTTGACTTCTAAAAGATAATCCCAAGGAAATTGATTTAATGGGATGAACAAAAATTCCAGCCGTAAAACCTGAACCGTAACCTGTTCCTTCTAATTCTAAACTTGGCTCACTATTAAAAGGAGCTAAATTAATTTTTCTATTAATTAACACATCACCATAAGCAAATACATATCCAAAACCAACAGAAACTTCATCCATAATTTTATAAGATGCAACTGCGTTAAAAAAGAAAGTTCTAATTTCTGTTTGCACAGTCATAAACCTGCCAACCCAATTTTCATCCCATTTTGTACCAAGTCCATAATTATTTCCAACTCCTAAACCAAGAAAAAATTTATCATACACTTGTTGAGTTGCATAAAAATGAATTGGATTAAAAACTTGAGAATTCATTTTTGTTTCTGAAATTGAAGGAGATGGTCCTCTAAAAGTTGAACTTGGTAAAATTAAAGTTGTGCCGCCAATTAAATGGGTACCGCAAAGCTGAGTAATTCCCGCCGGATTAAAATAAATTGCCGATGGATCATTTGCTAAACCAGTGAATGCTCCACCTAGTCCCATTGCTCTAGAACCATGCTCATTGATTTGAAATCCGCTTGCAATTATCTCGGTAAATCCAATTATTAATAAAAATAAAACAGTAAGATTTTTTTTCACCAATCCTCCTTTTAGAGTATAAAGCTTTTTAAAGATACCAATTTAAATTGGCTAATTGCAACAATTGTTTATTCAATTGAAATAAGTATTTGATTTTTTTCAACTGAAATTCCGGGCTTTACAAAAATGTCTTTTATTCTTCCGGATTTTGGGGAATGAATTTCATTTTCCATTTTCATTGCTTCAAGTAAAATTAACGGTTCTCCTTGGTTAACTTTTTCTTCAACATTTTTATAAAGTTTTAGAATTAAGCCTGGCATTGGTGAGACAATTTCCTCGATTGAATTGCTGTTATCATTTTTCCTTAAATAATTTTCTGCATTTTCTTCCAAAGCAGTTTTTATCAATGTTTCAACATAATGACCATCAATTAAAAAAGTAATTTTATTATTATTTTTTTGTGCAACAGTTACGTGAAATATTTTGTTATCAATTTCCAATTTATAAGTATATTCAGATAATTTTGATATTTCACAATTATGTTCAATATTGTTAATTAAAACATTAGAGAAATTATTTGTTCTAATTAAAATTTTTTGATTATCCACAGTTGCAATAAATTCATTCATATATTTCATTCGACCAATTATTTGTTTTGGAAATACAATTTTTTGACGGTTTAATATTATTGTTGCCAAATTTTAAATAAGCACTTAACAACGCAGAAATTTCATTATAGTTTTTATTTACATTTTCACGCCACTTCCCTTTTTGTAGCGATAAGAAAAAATATTCCAAAAAATTATTATCAAAAGTTGAATCTAAAAACTTGGGATGTTCTA
>JBGSKB010000545.1:0-4265 GCA_041741395.1 Melioribacteraceae bacterium | reverse complement strand
CACTCCATAACGTTTGGATGACACATTAAATGATAAACACCACCTTTTAAAACTACTTCGTCAAATTTTCCATTAAGATCATTTATGTCATCAGTTCCAATACCCCAGCCCAATCTTGATTTTGGTGGATCAAAAGCTCTTGTAACAGTAAAAGGGAAGTAAGTACCGGATTCATCATTCCACTCAGCAAAATCATCAAAGAAATCATTATGATAAAGTCTATTAACCAACATTTTATTTTGCCCAACTAACGAATCAATAATTTCATCAAAATATCCATTCGGTGCAATAAAGGTATAAACATATTCATTATTACCATTTCTATATAAATTGGGTAAATCCAAATTAGTAATAATATCATTTTTACATCCGGTAATTTCAGATTCATAATCACCGTAAGCGGCCCATCCCGGATGTGTTCTTGTATGTACACCAGCTTCAATAAAGCCGGTATTAATTTTACTTTGTACAAAATTATAAGTCTCCCTACTCATTCCATCAGTATTCATTCCCAAAGTTAAATACATATTGTATTGCAAAAAATTAGCTATTGTTGCATTGAATTTACCTTGGCTCCAAGATGCCATATCATCTGCACTAGCAGTAACTGCAGCATCTCGATTATCATAGAATTTTGTTATTTCATTAAATGTAAGAATTATACTTTGTCCTAAATTATCTTCAGCTTTCAAAAAAATAGAATCACTTTGATTTCCAAATCCGACGGAAATAAAAATGTGATTTTCTAATGAGTCAATTCTAAAAGTTTCTATATGGTTATAAAAATTTGTGGTAGTACTTTTAAGAGTATCCCAACTATCTAATGAAGAATATTTTTTGAATATTGTTAATCCATTAGAAATATCTGTGAATTGAAATTTATAAGTCAGAGGAAGGGAAAAGCCATAATCTATATGGATTTGAGGGTCAACAGAAATTACAATTTCTGATTTTTTATTTTGAAATACGGAAACAATATTTTCCGGCAATGAAAATAATAAATTGTATGTTACAAAAAATAATAGAATAAATTTTAAAGTTACTTCTTTCATAAAACTCCATAATTTGAAAAGTATTTATTATCTACAAAAATCAGTTGACTATTATTTCATCGACAAATAACCATGCTTTCCCAGTTCCATTATTGTGACCAATATGCCAGACCGGACAATTTATTAAACTTTTGGTTTTTACTTTTACAAATTTTGCTATTACGTTATCAACATTTAGTGAAAATTGTTCCGTAAAAATTCCATCTTTTCGTTCATCAATTTTGTTTTTTACTTCACCAACTTTTGTGAAATATATTCCATCTTCCGAAATATAATATTCAACAGTTTTAGGCAGCCAAATCCAAGATTTTACTTCCTGAAGAAAATTTGTTCTAATTAAATTAATTGTTGTTTCTTCTTTCAAATCTACTATTGCTTCAAATTCATTTGCCTCAAACCCAAGCCAGTTAAAGAAATAATTAGCTTCACCGGTTGTTCCATCTGTTAAAGTTTTACTTCCTTTTACTTTATAGTTCGGACTTAACTCACTAATAATATTCACATCTTTTTGATATGCTTTATGAATTATCATCCCTTCATTAAAATATTTTTGCATTGATTCGAAATATTCATTCGGAGAATTTCCTCTTTCGTTTAATGAAGTTATACCAGATTTATTTGCATGGTTTACAAAATCTTTCAATTTAGTTTTCATTTCGTCACGAACTAAAACTTTATTATCAACTAAATCAAAAATTTGATATTCTTTAGAAACATTTAATTTTGATAATTCCAAAATGGCATATTCTAAAGGTAAACGAGCTGTTTTCACTCTATCTAAAAAAGTTGGATTATTTACTACAGATTTTTCAGCTTGGTTAAAAAGTATTGTATATTTATCCAATAATTCCGGTGTAAGATAACTATCTTTTCCATTTGAAGGATAGCCATATATAATAAGGTTTCCACCAGATTTCTCAAGTGAAGAATGCATTAAGTTAAAATATTCTATTAAATATTTTGCTGCTACACCAAAGTATCCTTTCATGAATTCATCAATTATATTATTAACATTGTCGTTTGGATTCCATAATAATTTTGCAAGAACATACGCTTTTAATTCATGAAAATCACTCCACGAATTACCGCTGCCTTGCTCGAACATTGATTTTACCCCATGATTAACAAACATTTGCAAGTTTGGCTGTAGTACATGAAAATTTGGGAATGGATCTGTATAACTTGAAAACTGAACGACATAATCCCAAATTTTAATATTGCTTGTCAGTTTACTCCATTCTTGAATATCTCTATTAAATAGATCATCTTTATTTTCAGAAATTGGTTTGCTTCTATCGCATTCAATTGTGCAAAGAACAACCATTACATTTGATTCAGGCTTAATGCCAACGGGTGCTTTACGCGAATATTGGTAAGCTAAAGTTGATATTGTTTTATTGGAAAATTCTCTTGCAACTTTATTAACAAAATTTATCATTGTTCCAGCTTGACTTTCATGTAAGGAATCAACAGTTCGGCAATTCTTACAAGTGCAATAACCGAAATTATCATTTTGTGAAACATCCCAAACTACAGCTTCTGGTTTTTCCTTCATTTTAATTTTTAATTCATCTACAACTATTTTAAAGACATCCGGATTTGTTAAACATAATTGTTGATGAGGAACTCTGTAGCCATTAATTTCAGAAAAGTATTCTGGATAATCTTTAAAGTATTTATCCAAGGGAACTAAACTTTCAAAAGTGTGAACAAATGATCCATAATATTTTTCACGTTCTGAATAATGATGCAATTTATGCCAATCACAAAACTGTTGAGAAGTACGTGCAGAAGGAATATGTAATTCACGATATTTAATAATAGGATTTTCAGTTAAATTAATTTCCGGCAAAATTATTTCAGACATTTTTGGAATTTCTATTACATCTGGCGCGTACATTTTGCATCCAAGAAATTTATCTAAAAATGTGTAAACTCCATAAAGTAATCCTTTTTTTGTTCCGCCCAATATTACTAATTTGTTTTTAATCGTTTTGATTGAGTACCCATCATTATCAAGTGAATCTGAAGAAATATTAATTCCTAAATTTTTCAATCTGTTAGTATTTCCCAACAAAATCTCAAATTCAGATTCTTGTTCAGAATCATTTATAATATTTATTTCAGAATCTGTGATTCGATTTAGATATTCCTTTAAAACATTTGCTGATTGAATTTCAATTTCAGTAGGTTGATTAGAAATAACAATTTTGTATTTTGAAGAATTATTCAATATCAAAGCAAATTTAGATGAACATGATAAGAGAGAAAAAACTGAAACTAAAAAAAGAAATAGAGTTAAATTTTTATAAATCATTTTATTCACACAATTTATAATAAAAAAATATTTAGTTACTTTCTATTGCACCAACTACTTTTCTGTAAAGATCAATTTTATCATCTAACAAAACAGCAATTACCGTGTAGTATTGATCTAAAACATTTTCCGGAAGATCAATAAATGTTATGCCGGGATAATCATTCCAATATACTTTGCTAATTGTTTTGTGACTTAAAGCTGTTCCATTTCCAACTACCCAAATTGAATGGATTTTATTCTTAACGCCTTTTAAAGCAATTTGTCCGTTGGCATTTCCCTTGACATAGAGGTATAAAATTTTTCCATCTTTTGATAAAGCGGTTGGTCCATAAAAATGATCATAAGGAATTCCTTGTCGAGTACCATAAATCGCTTCTTTATGTTTTGAAGTCCATTTCCCAAATTCTTTAAGAATATTTATTTGTTCATCTGGAATTGTTCCATCAGCTTTTGGGCCAATATCTAAAAGGAGATTACCACCTTGACTAATGCAATCAACAAAAATATCTAGTAATTGCTGAGGTGTTTTATAATCTTTATCATTATGTTGAAAACCCCAAGAATCATTCATTGTATAGCAAAGTTCCCAGTATTTGGATTCGGGTCGAACAACGGGCGGACCTTGTTCAGGGGTTTCATAATCACCACGACCTTGCAAACGTGAATTTATAATTGCGTTAGGATTTTTTTCAAGTAGTGTTTTGCGAACTTTATCAGCTTGCCATTCTTCAGCATTATGTTCCCAATCGCCATCGAACCACCACAAATCTGGATTATATTTATTTCCCAATTCCGCAAGTTGACCTTGATAATAATTTAAAAATTTATTCCAGCGATTTGGTTCATCACTTATTTTATACCTTTTAATTTCTCTTGTAAAATCCGTATAATCT
>JBGSKB010000544.1:0-2426 GCA_041741395.1 Melioribacteraceae bacterium | reverse complement strand
CTATAGGTAATTAATAATATGAATTCGAGTCCAACTTCATACGTAAATTATGTTGATTCAACAATGATCTTTGTTGTTTCCGTGTCTTTATTTTTCCTTATCGGAATAACAATTACCATGATTTATTTCGTATTTAAATACAATAGAAAAAAAGGACACAAACCCGTTGACATCCATGGTAGCATTATACTTGAAACAGTTTGGTTTGTAATTCCAACAATTCTTGTAATGGCAATGTTTTATTATGGATTTATTGGATTTAAAAAGTTTAAAGAAATTCCGGAAAATTCTTTAGAAATAAATGTTACTGCAAGAATGTGGAATTGGGATTTTGTTTATGAAAATGGATTAAACTTAGATACGCTTTATATTCCGCAAAATAGAAATATCAAATTGATTTTAATATCAAACGATGTAAATCATTCATTATATATTCCCGCATTCAGAATTAAACAAGATGTAATTGGAGGAAAGCAGCATTACTTAGGTTTAAAGGCAGAAAAATTAGGAAGCTATAATATTGCTTGTGCCGAGTACTGCGGGGTTGATCATTCTGCAATGTACACAAAATTAATTGTATTGGAAGAAAATAAATATAATAAATGGTATGAAGCAAATAATCCAAAATTAGCAACTAATGAAAAAGTAAATTAAAAATGTCAGTAACCGTTTCAACAACAAATCAATTAGAAAAAAATAACAGCGAAACTGTAAAAAGTTTTTTATCAATAATTGTAAAGCATAAAAATATTTTACTTGAGTTAACAAAATTTAAAATAACTTTTTTTGTTTCGGTTACAACAACTGTTGGGTTTATTCTTTTTGATGGAAAAATTAATTTAGATTTATTGCTTGTTACAATCGGAGTTTTATTTTTAGCATCCGGCGCATCTGCATTTAATGAATATCAAGAAAGAAATGTTGATGGAAAAATGGAACGAACAAGTTCGCGTCCAATTCCTTCTGGAAGAATTAATGCAAGTTATGCAATCAAATCTTCTTTGATACTTATCTTTTTAGGAACTATAATTTTATTTTTTAGCGGAAAAGTTGTTCTGCTTTTAGGAATTTTCACATTGCTTTGGTACAACGCGATTTATACACCTTTAAAATTACTAACACCATTTGCAATAATTCCCGGAGCTTTGGTTGGTGCGCTTCCGCCAATGATTGGCTGGGCTGCCGCCGGTGGCGAAATATTCGATAGCAAAATTTTATCATTAGCCGGATTTTTATTTATTTGGCAAATTCCGCATTTCTGGTTATTAATTTTAATGTATGATGATCAATATAAAAAAGCCGGATTTCCAACTCTTTCAAATATTTTTACATTTTCACAAATTAAACACATTACTTATTTCTGGATTGTAGTTTTAGTTTTATCAAGTTTTACTTTTCCATACGTAAATTTATCTGAGGGATTTTTATCAAACATTTTATTTATTGTTTTTGGAATTTTAACTTTATCTGCAACTTTTTTTAGCAGACAAAATCATTCAAATAGAAATTTTAGAAATAAATTCTTGATAATAAATTTATACGTTTTAAGTATTCTTTTACTAATCACAACTGAAAGTTTAATTTAAATTTTAGGAAAATTTTTAATGGATATACTTCAAGATATAGTTTTTCCACAATCACCGCATCATATTTTATTGTTAAAATATTTGTTCTTTCTAACGTTGCTTTTATTGCTTCCATATTTAAGTGTGTTAATTGGAACAACATTATTTTCAATAATGCATTTTCATAAAGGCAAAAAATTTGAAAATCGTAACTCGTTAATTTTTGCAAAAGAATTAATTGATCTTTTTACTGTAAACAAAACTATGTCAATTGCTCTTGGAATTGTTCCATTTTTAAGTTTAACATTTATTCTGGCACAATTACTTTTTGGATCGAAACTAAGTTTTACTTCGGATTTAATTTTTGCACTTTTACTTTTTATTGGATCACTGTTTTACATCTATATTTATAAATATAGTTTTACACTAAAAAATGCTTTTACGTTGGTAAATGTTAAAGAAATCACAAATCAAAATTTAGTTGAGGAATTTGAAAAACTTAGAAAAAGCAACAGCAAATTGCTTTCAAAGTCTGGTCTGATAGGTTTTATTCTGCTTTTATTTGTTAGTTATTTATTAGTTGGAGTAATAAAAGTTGTAAGCTCGCAAGTAACAGAAAATGATTTTTATACTTTACTTTTTTCTACTGAAACTGTTTTATACTTTTTATTTTTTATAGCATTTTCAATATCAATAACATGTGCAGCAATTATTTTTAAATATTTTAAAAGTGTTTCAAAAATTTATAAAAAGGAATATTTAAACTTTGTTAAAAATTTCACTTTAAAGACCGGACTTATTTTTACTCTTGTTCAGCCATTTTTATTTGTGTTGTCATTTATAACATCGCCAAATAATTCT
>JBGSKB010000543.1:0-20327 GCA_041741395.1 Melioribacteraceae bacterium | reverse complement strand
TTTTGTTTTATTACCTCTTAAACTTGGATTGGGTTTATTTTTAGTTGCATTGGTAATGCCGCTCTATATTTATCTTTTTAGAACGTTAATTTATGAATATGAAGACAAACTTTTTGAAATTGTAAAAGCGTTAAGTAATTGATATGGCAGAATTAGACGGACAAGAAAAAACCGAACAAGCGACTAGTAAACGACAGCAAGATACTAGAAACAAAGGGCAAGCTCCTAAGAGCCAAGAATTAAATTCTCTGGCAGTTTTTACAACTGGATTATTGGTTCTGTTTTTAACTAAAGATTATCTAGGCGGAAAATTATGGGATATTAGTGTTTACATTTTTTCTTCTTTAGATACATTAGAAATTAGTGTTGATGTTTTAAGTCTGTATGTAATAAAGGGAGCAATGTTTTTCATAATGTCAATGTTCCCGGTTTTTTTAGGAATAATAATTGTTTCATTAGCTGTTGGATACGGACAAGTTGGATTTAAATTTACACCGCAAGCTCTTGAGCCAAAATTTTCAAAACTGGATCCTATTAAAGGATTTAAAAACAGTTTCTTAACAACAAGACCTTTAGTAGAAACTTTAAAATCAATTGTTAAACTTAGCGCAATTGGAATTTTCTCATATATATTTTTAGAAGATATGGTTCTAAATTCAATAGGACTTGTAAACTTTACAATACAAGAAATTGTTAACTACACAATAGAAAATTCGATTGATTTTTTGTGGAGAGTTTCACTTGTTTATATTGTTATTGCCTTCTCAGATTTCGCATATCAAAAGTTTAAACACAAAAAAGATTTGATGATGACTAAGCAAGAAGTGAAAGAAGAACACAAACAGACAGAAGGTGATCCTCAGATTAAATCTCAAATCAGAAGCAAGCAATATGAAATGGCAAGAAAAAGAATGCTGGATGATGTCCCCAAAGCAGATGTTGTTATAACTAACCCTACTCACTTTGCTGTTGCTTTAAAATATGATATTGGAAAAAGTATTGCTCCAAAAGTTGTTGCAAAAGGTCAAGATTTATTAGCACAAAAAATAAAAGCTGTTGCAAAAGAACATAATGTTCCTTTGCATGAAGATGTTCAATTAGCGAGAGCGCTTTACAAAGCTTGCGAAGTTGGTCAAGAAATACCGGAAACATTATTTAAAGCTGTAGCCCAAATTTTAGCTTACATCTTTAAATTGAAAAATGAGAAAAAGAAAAAGAGCATAATTTAATATGAACAGAATTCTAAAAAATACTGACATAATTTTTGCATTTGGAATTATCTTTATTCTCGGATTAATGGTAATTCCATTGCCGGCGTTTTTATTAGATTTTTTCTTAGCTCTAAATATTTCATTCGCTGTATTAATTTTAATTGCATCATTATATATCAGTTCACCATTAGAAATATCATCTTTCCCTGGATTATTATTAGTATTGACGATTTTCAGATTATCATTAAATATTAGTTCTACAAGGCTAATATTAATTGATGGATATGCCGGTGAAGTAATTGAAACATTCGGAAATTTTGTTGTTGGCGGAAGTTATATTGTTGGATTTATAATATTCTTAATTTTAGTAATTATCCAATTTATGGTAATTGTTAAAGGATCGGGAAGAATTTCTGAAGTTGCTGCCAGATTTACATTGGATGCAATGCCCGGAAAACAAATGGCAATTGATGCTGATTTAAATAGCGGAATAATTACTGAAGTTGAAGCAAGAACAAGAAGAAGCGATATTGCAAGAGAAGCCGAATTTTTTGGTTCGATGGACGGTGCTTCGAAATTTGTTAAAGGAGACGCAATTGCCGGACTTATAATTAATGCAATAAATATTGTTGGCGGTATTCTTATTGGAGTTTTACAAAGAGGTCTAAGTGTTGTTGATGCATTGCAATCTTATACAATTTTAACAATTGGTGACGGGCTGGTTTCTCAAGTTCCGGCTTTGTTAATTGCTACTGCTGCTGGAATGGTTGTTACAAAAAATTCTGGTGGAAAATCTTTAGATAGTCAAATGAGATCTCAACTTTTATCAAACCCAAGAGTGCTTGGAACAGTAGCAGGAACAATTTCACTTTTTGCAGTAATTCCCGGAATGCCAACTATTCCATTTTTAATGCTTGGCGGAGGATTAGCAGCAACAACATTCTTTGTAAATAAAAATAAGAAATCTGCATTATTATCAGAGAGAACCGAAGTTGAAGCAACAAAGGAAGAAAAAGAAGAAAAAGTCGAAGGTTATTTACAAGTTGATCCCGTTGAAGTTGAAATTGGGTATGGATTAATTTCTTTAGTTGATGATAGCCAAGGCGGAAATTTATTTCAGAAAATATCTTCAACAAGAAAATTTGTTGCGCTTGAATATGGAGTTTTAGTTCCACCGGTTAGAGTTAGAGATAATTTACAACTGAAACCAAATGAATACATTATAAAAATAAAAGGTAATATTGTTGCGCATTATGAAATTTATGCAGATAGATATTTAGCAATGAATTCCGGAAATATTACAGAAAAATTAAGCGGTATTCCAACAAAAGATCCAGCTTTTGGTTTAGATGGATTCTGGGTTTCCGATCAAGAAAAAGATAAAGCAGAATTAGTCGGTTACACAGTTGTTGATGCAGTTTCGGTTTTATCAACACATTTGCAAGAAACAATAAAGAAAAATTTTGATAAAATTTTAACAAGACAATCAGTAAAACAACTTTTAGAAAACTTAAAACAAGAATATCCGGCGGTAATTGAAGATATTAGTCCAGACTCCTTACCAATCGGATCAATTCAAAAAGTATTGCAAAGTTTATTAAAGGAATTAATTCCAATAAAAGATTTGGTGCAAATTCTTGAATCACTTATTGATTATTCAAAAGTTACAAAAAATATAGAAGTGCTAACAGAATATGTAAGACATTCACTGGGAGATACAATTGCCACACTTTATAAAGATCCGTATAATATAATTCATGCTGCTGCAATTGGCGAAGGTTTAGAAGAGTATATCACAAATTCCTTATCTAAACAAGGCGATGCTACACATACTTTGGGTTTAACTCCGGATATGTTAAATGCTCTTCATAATTCAATTAATACATTAGTTGGTAAATTTAAAAAACTTGGATACTTGCCAATATTTATTACCTCAGCTACAATACGACCATATTTGTTCAGATTAATAAATTCATCGTTTCCCGATGTTGTAATTTTATCTTTTACAGAATTACCTGCAAATATTGAAATTGAATTTATTGGAAAATTAGAGGTTTAGAATGCAGATAAAAAAATTTATTGGTGCTACATTAAAAGATGCAATTGCCGAAATGAAAAACGATTTTGGCGATGAAGCAATTGTTTTGGGCACAAAAGTAATTGAAAACTTTTCAAAAGGAGTTGAGCAAAAACTTTTTGAAATTACTGCAAGTTTAGATGAAATTGATAATCATAGTGAAAAAGTTGAAATTCCAAAAACAAAAAGTTTTGAATCGGAAATGAAAAAACTTACGCAAAAAATTTATGGAGTTTCAAATCAGACCAATACAATTACAAAAAATTCCCAACCGCAAAGGAGATCCGAACAATTAAATAAAATACAATTTCAATCAATTCAGAAATTGTTAAGCGAAAAAGATGTTTCCGAAAAAAACATTAATAAAATTTTAAAATTAATAACACAGTACGAAGCTTTATTTAATGAAGAAAATAAGGATGAGTATATTATTTCAACTTTGGCTTCATTAATTCCCACTAGTGATTTTGAGTTGAATAAAGATAACGGACAAAAAGTAATTTCAATAGTTGGCCCAACTGGTGTTGGGAAAACTACTTGTATTGCGAAACTTGCTGTAATTTCTAAAATACTGCACAATTTAAATATAGGATTAATCTCAATTGATACTTATAGATTGGGAGCATTAGATCAATTAAAAATATTTTCTGAAATATCTAATATTGATTTCATGGTTGCATATGAACCGAAAGATATTCCTAAATTCATGAAAAAATTTAAAGATAAAGATATTGTATTTATTGATACAGTTGGCAGAAGTCAGAATAATACAAAATTATTGCAATCGATAAACCAATTTTTAAAAACCGTAAAAATTGATGAAACATATTTAGTATTAAACAGCACAAGTGATTATAAAATAATGTTAGATGTTGCAAAAAAATTCAAAGTACTGAACTATAACGGAATTATTTTTTCAAAATTAGATGAAGCTGTTACTTATGGAAATTTATTAAATCTTGTTGAAGAAATAAAAGTTCCTATAAAATATTTAACAAATGGACAAGTAATTCCGGACGATATTATTGCGGCGGATAATGAATTTATTGCAAATATGATTTACACCGGGAAAATAAATTAATGCTTGGTCAAGCAAAAAGATTGTATGAGTTGAGCAATTTATTTCATGCAAAAAATGAAATAAAGGAAACAACAAAAATAATTTCATTTACTTCCGGCAAAGGCGGAACGGGAAAATCTTTTATTTGCAGTAATATGGCATTTCAGCTTTCTGAAGAAGGGAAAAAAGTTCTTCTCGTTGATCTTGATATAAATTTATCAAACATCGGGGCAATTTTTAATACTCACTCAAAAAAGAATTTATATCACTATTTAAATTATGATTACAATTTGGATGAAGTGATTTTAAATTATTCGCAAAATTTAGATATGATTTTAGGTGAATCCGGCAGAATTGATCATCCGGAATTTACTGAAGAAAAAATCAATTTATTTTTAAGTGAATTAAAAATAATTTCTGCCAAATATGATTTTGTTCTTTTTGATACTTCGGCCGGAATTAATAAATCTACACTTCAATTATTAAATAATTCTGATGAAATAATTCTCGTAACTTCTTCTGAACCAACTTCAGTTATGGATGGTTATGTAATTATTAAAATGATGAAAAATTACGGATTTGAATCCGCAATAAACATAATTGTTAATAAAACATTTGAAAAAAACGAAGGAATTTCCGCATTTGAAAATTTGCAAAAAGCGGTTGATCATTTCCTAAAATATAAAATAAAATATTTGGGTGAAGTATCATTTTCCCAAGAAGTTGTTCAATCAATCCGCGAACAAATTCCATTAACAAAATCTAAAAATACTTCAGAAATAACGAAGCAATTAAAAGAAATCACATCAAAAATTAAAATACAAACAATTGGTTAATAATAACCAATCCCACTTTTAAAAAGTTTACAAAACACGCTAAAATCGAATAAAATCAGCAAAATATTGTTGGTATATTCTTTGAAAACATTAGTACCAGAGGACAAAATGAATAAAATAATATTAAACATCGGACTGCTAATATTTTTCGTATCGGTAATAATATTTAGTCAGCAAGGAATGTTGGTTGAGGATATTTTAGTAAGATCATTCATCATTTTTTTTATAGCAACTTTATTACTAACAATTCTAGCTCTCACATTCATTAAAGCAATAAATAAAGCATCAATTGATAAACAAAAGAATTTCTTAAGCTAATCTTTAGGGAAACAGTAATATGGATAATTATACACTTTGGGCAGAATATAAAACAGAACCATCAAGTGTAGTTAAAAAACAGATAATGGTTAATTATACCAATCTAGTTCATTACGTAATCCATAACTCAAAATTTATGAATCTTAATGTTGTTGAAGAAAAGGATTACTTCCAATTTGGAATTGAAGGATTAAGTGAAGCAATTGACAGATTTGACCCGGATTTTGGAACTAAATTTGAGACTTATGCAATCCAGAGAATAAGAGGAAAAATTATTGATGAATTGAGAAAACTTCAAATTAAACCAAGAACAAATTATCAAAATCAAGATGCCAACAAAGTTATTTACAAAAATATTTCAATTGACCAACCTTATGATAATGATGACGGATTTACACTATCAGAAATAATTCCATCAGAATATGAAACTCCGGATGACGAATACCAAGCAAACGAACAAAGGGAACTTTTAGTGAACGCAATTAAAAAATTATCCGAAAGAGACCGTTTAATAATTACACTTTACTATTATGAACACATGAATTACAAAGAAATATCGCAAGCATTGGATATTACTGTTTCCCGTGTTTCACAATTACATAGTAAAATTATGAAAGACTTAAAAAAGCAAATTGAACATCAATATGACTAATATTTCAGCAGAAAATATTGAAGGAAAACAAGAAAGAATATATAGAATTCTTTCAACAGTTTACAATGTTCCGAGCATTCCGCAAGTAATTATGGAAGTTTCAACAATTATTGATGATCCCAAAACCAGCGCAAATATTCTTGGAAAAATGATAAGTCACGATCAAGGTTTGGTTACAAAAATTTTAACGGTTGCAAATTCACCTTTGCATGGAATTCCAAGAAGAGTTTCAACAATTGATTTTGCAATTGTTGTTTTGGGATTTAATCAAGTTAAAAATATTGTTTTAGCATTATCAATGATGGATTCGCTTAAAATTACCGGCGATTCTAAATTTGATCAAAAACAATATTGGCTTCATTCAATACTTACTGCAGCAGCTTCCAAAAAAATAGCTGATGATTTAGGATATCAAGCAAGCGGTGAAGTTTTTACTGCCGGTCTTTTACATGATTTAGGAATTGCAATCATTGTTAAGTTTTTTAATAAAGAGTTTAAAGAAATTTTAGATTCTGTTAAGAAACAAAATCTTACTTATTTAGAAGCTGAAGAACTTCATTTAGGAATTACACATCAAGAAATTGGCAGATATTTAGTTGATAGATGGAATTTACCAATTGCAATTGCCGATGTAATAAATTTTCATCACAAACCTTCTGATGCAGAAAATAATAGAGAATTAACTGCACTTGTTCATCTTGCAGATTATATGACAAAACAATTGATGATAGGAGATTTTAGCTGGGATACCACAACAACTTTAGATCCTTCAATTATAGAAATACTAAGATTAGGAGATTCAGAATATTTAGAAAATTTTATTTTCAGTTATAAAGAATTATTTCAAGATCAAGTTGACTCAATTAATTTATAAACAATCAAAAAACAGGTGACTAAAAATGGAAGAGCAAGTAAAACAGGACAGAAGGAGAAAATCAGAATTAGCATTATCTAATGTCTACAATCTGCCGGCAATGTCTGCAACAATGTTAGAAGTTTCAAAACTTCTTGATGATCCTACAACCAATACATCGGCACTTAGCAGAATGATTGGAAAAGATCAAGGATTATCCACAAAAATTTTATCAATTGCTAATTCGCCTCTTTACGGATTAACAAGAAAAGTATCAACAATTGATTTTGCAATATTAATTATTGGTTATCAAGATATTAAAAATATAGTTGTTGCATTAACAATGGTTGATTCATTTAAAAACAAATCTGACAAATATCTTGATCAAAAAGAATTTTGGGTTCACTCAATGCTTGCTGGTACAGCATGCAAAAGAGTTGCTGAAGATTTAGGTTTCAGAATTGGCAGTGAAGCTTTTGTTGCCGGGCTTTTGCACGATTTAGGTATTCAGGTTATGCACAAATTTTTCAGAAATGAGTTTGAAGCAATTTCTGATGAGGTAAGAAATTTAAATTCTCCTTTACTAGAAACTGAGAGAAATTATTTAGGATTGGATCATCAAGAAATTGGAAATTTTCTTGCAAACAAATGGCATTTACCAGAACATTTATCAAACTGTATTCTTCATCATCATCATCCAAGTTTAGCTTCTGAAAATGATGTACTTATTTCAATTGTTCATCTTGTTGATTATATGACACAAAAATTGGAAATAGGAACATTCTATATGGATAAAGGAATTGAACTTGATTCATCAGTTTTAGGAACATTAGGAATTTCTTCGGATGAGGAATTAAATTCATTCATAGAAAGTTATAGAGAATTATTTTCTAAAGAAGTTAACTCAGATTTATTTATAAAATGATCTTACACAAAGAAAATACTTTAAGGGCTGAACCTTTTTATAAATCGTTAGGTGAAATATCACTTTACAACGATGAAAAATATCAACCGGAATTAGTTTCCAGCGAATTGCAACAGTTGGAAAAGTATTCTTACTTTATTCAAAATTTAATGGCTTATGAAAAAGACATTAAAAATGATTTCAATGTAAAAATACTTATGGAAAAATTTCTGATGTACTTAAAAGGAATTATTCCGGTTAAAATAGTTTCACTTTTATTTTATAATGAGTTTACAAGGAAGCTTGTTCCGGTTGATGAAATAGAAAATACAAACATTGCAAAAACAATGAATCATTTTAATCAACAAGGAATTTTTAATTCAATTTATTCCGATAAAAAAATAATGACAGTCCCGGAATTAGAAAGTTACAATTCAAACGGAGCTAAATTATTTTATTTAATTTTTCCGGTTTATGATGAAAAGAAAAATTATGGAATTCTTTCAATTCTCACTTCGTTAAATGAAAAAAATATTAGTGAGTTGGAAAAGAAAAACATAAATATGTTTTTAAATTTGTTGCTAGGAAAACTTGAAAAAATAAAACTCAGTGAAAAGTTAAACGAGACTTACGAAGAGCTGCAAACATATCAAGCAAAGTTATCAAATGATTTTAGGCTTTCAGCAATTGGTGAATTAACGGAAGGAATTGTTGAAGATATTGTAACACCGCTTCAAGTAATTACAAGTAATGTTGATATTCTAAAATCTGAATTTAAAAACAGTGTTGAATTAAATCACATAAAAACACAAATTAAAAAAATAAATATTGTTATTGGCAGACTTGTAAAATTCGCTGACGTAAGTCACAAAGATGTAAAAATAAAACCATGTAATCTTAACGATATTATTAAAGATTATTTCTACCTTATCAAATCTACTTTAGAAAATACAAACTTTGAATGTATTCTTGATTTTGAAAAAGATCTTCCTTCTATACTTAGTCACCCTAATTATATATATCAGTTGCTGACAAATGTTTTCACGGTCATCAAAAGTTATAAAACAAGAAAAGGCGGAATAATACTTCAAACAAGATACAAATCGGATAACATTATTCTTAGAGTTATTACAACAAGCGGAATTTCTGATAAGGATATGGCAAATAAGGAAGATGTTCAGAAAAATTTATCGTTAAATATTATTAAGAATTTGATGAAGAAACATGAAGGCGGTTTAGAGTTTGATTCATTTGAAAACAGCGGCGCAGCTTTGGTTTTAAAGTTTCCATTAAAAAGGAAAATTAGAAAATGATAAAGTTTGTATTAACAATATTTGTTTTCATTATTCTAAATGTGCAAATGATTGCTCAAGAAAATAAAACTGCTTTAAAGGAAAATGAAAACACAGAATTAAATTATGTAAGTGAGTCATTCATTTCATACAGTACTGAGAAATTGTTAACTAACGGAATTATAATATTTGAATTCACAATTTTATTGATGGTTTTGTTCTATTGGAAGAAAACTCGCAGAAATGTAAAAAAGCAAATTGATCCAAGTTTAAAGAAAAATATTCAAGCAATGCGAAATGAAAATTTTAATTATGTAAGAAGCAAAATTGATGTCAAAAAAAGAAAATCACTAAAAAAAATAGTAAAAGACTTTACACTAGATTCTGTAAATGTTAACAAAAAGGCAAGAGAATTAAATATTGGAAAGGGAGAAATATTTTTAGCAGCAAGAATTCAAAAACTTTCGCAACAATTAAGATGAAAAATACACTTAAAAATATGATTGATTTTGAATCTTTAACAAGAGTAAGAAACTCAGTTAATGCTGAAATATTTTTGCCCGAAAAAAATAATTTAGTCAGTTTAATTCCATTAGAATATTTTGGGCATTCAGTAAAAGTTTTAATTGATGGTAAAATATTCGTCGCAGAATTTGATGAAAAAATTCCATTAAAAGCTGAGTTAGTTGCTTTTATTGTTGAAAAAAGTCCGGTTACACTTTCTCTTAATCTTACTCAATTATTGTCCAAGAATAAAAACTATCTTCTTGAACAAATATGTGAAAAGTTGAAAATTCCCAATACTGATAGGAACAAAGACTTGTTGGTGAAAATAATTCAAGAAGAAAAACCAATAATTAAATCAAAGTTTTTGCAATTAGAAATAATTACACAAAAAATTAAAACAAAAGATTTGGAACTTTCTCTTTTAATAAATCTAATATGGAAATATTCTGAAAAAGATATTCCATTAATAGTAGATCTTTATGAAAACTTATTCTCAATATCGTTTTCTTCAACATGTAAATATTTGTTTAACTCAATAAAAAATTTAATACTGAATCAAGAAGATGTTTACTTATTAAATGAAGTTAACGCAAATTTAATTTATGATACCAAAAGAGAAAACACAATCGCATTGCAGAACAAATCTGAAATCTTATTTAATCTAATAAAGTATTTAAATGATGGAGATTATTCTTCCAAAGAAGTTGATGAATTTATAAAGTTTAGTTCAATATACATTTTGCAAAAATCAGTTTTTAAAGATTATGATTATTATCCAGATTTCGTTGTTATCAAAAGGGGAAACGGATTTTCGTTTATAAAATACAATTTTAAAAAATTGTATTTATCAAATGGAATGCCCTCGTATAAATTAGAGTTTGAGCATGGAGAAATACCGGCAAAAATAAAAGGTTTTTTGAGAAATAATTTTCTTATTGGAAGTATTGATATTGAAAACTATGAGAATAATTTATTGCTGAAAGAAATTGATGAATTAAAAAATGATATTAACAAAAGATGGCAGATAAATATGGAATTAAACATTACTGAAGATCAGATTTATTCGGCAGAAAAAAGTTTTCAGAAAAATGGAATTAATAAACTGGTTTCTTAAGCAGCATTTATGATAAATCTTATTATTGAATTTGCAGGAAAATATAAAGTAATAAAAAATAAAAATGTGATTTTGAATAGTTCATTAAATGAAACTATTAAAGAAGACAAAACAATAAAAATATTTGCAAAAGAGTTTTCTGAATTTTTAATAAAACTTCAAAATAATTTGGAAAGAAAATGATAAAAGGTTTATATAATGCATCAAAAAGTATGAATGACAAAATTCATAACATACAAATTGTTGCTAATAATCTTGCCAACTTAAGTACAAATGGATTCAAACGAGAAATTCCTTTTGCTGAATATATGGAAAGAGCAGAAAACGAAGGAGTTAAACAAGTTACTGATTTTTCTGAGGGCGAATTTCTTGAAACAGATAATCCATTAGATTTTGCAATTTCCGGCAAAGCATTTTTTGCAGTAAATACCGAACAGGGAATTGAGCTAACTAAAAACGGTCAATTTGCAATTGACTCAGAAGGGTACTTAATAACAAAAGATGGTAATAAAGTTCTTGGTGAAAAGGGAAATATTAATTTGGATGAATCCTTATTAAAATCAAAAGGTGAAATTACAGTTACGGATGATGGGCAAATAAAAGTTGGAGAATTCTTTATTGATTATTTAAGATTAGTAAATGTTGAACAGCCGGAAATGTTAGAAAGATCAGAGAATCAAACTTTCTATTATGAAGAACAAGACTTTAACAATGCTGATAAAAGTCAATTTAAAATACATCAAGGTTTTATTGAAGGATCCAACACAAATCCTGTTTTGGAAATGCAGGCAATGATACAATTACAAAAAGATTATGAAGCATCACAGAAAATGATTACATCGTTGGATGCAATGCTAGGTCAAAGTAAAGAAATTGGAAAATATTAAGAGGAATAAATAAATGCCAACAAGAGCTTTAAAAAGTGCTGCCTCAGGAATGTATGCTCAAGAAATTAACATTCAGGTAATATCCAACAATATAGCCAACATGAACACCACGAGTTTCAAAAAAAACCGTGCTGAATTTAAGGATTTAATCTATCAAGAAATTTCTGCAAATCCTCAAAATACTGTAATACCGGGATCAGTAGAAAATTCAAATACAAAAATTCAAGTTGGTAGCGGAGTAAAACCATCCTCAACCCAAAAGGTTTTTGTGCAAGGAGATTTGCAGCAAACCGGGCAGCAGCTTGATGTTGGGATAAATGGAGATGGATTTTTCCAAGTTAGAAAAAGTGACGGAACTTTTTCTTATACACGGGACGGATCTTTCAAATTATCTTCAGAAGGTTCACTTGTAACTTCGGATGGTTATGTATTGGAACCCGGATTTACTTTACATGAAGATGTAAGAAGCATAAGTATTTCACGAGATGGAATAATAACATCAACAGAAGTTGGCGGCGATAGTATTGAATTAGGAACAATCGAGCTTGCTAAATTTGTTAATCCCGGAGGATTGCAAGCAATTGGTGATAACTTATATAACGAAACCGAATCTTCAGGTTCACCAATACTTGGGCAAGCCGGACAAGAAGGTTTTGGTGAACTGAATCAAGGATTTTTAGAAACATCGAATGTTGATATTGTTGAGGAAATGATTTCAATGATTTCTGCGCAAAGATCTTACGAAATAAATTCAAAAACTGTTAAGACAGTTGAAGAAATGATGTCGATTGCAAATAACTTAAAAAGATAAAAATGATTTTAACACTTAAAATATTGTTGGGAATTCTTCTTTTTTCTGGCAGCAATGATACAATTGAAATTTACTTAAAAAAACATCTTAGTAATTACAAAAAGTATGAGTATGTAATTACTAAACGTAGCAATGATAAAATTATTCTGGATAATGAAAGAGAATTCAAATTAGAAAAAAATTATGCTTATGTACCGGTAAATTTTATTACCCAAAATGGAGCAACTAAGCAGGGCATCATAACTCTAAAAGTAAAATTATTTCAAGATGTTCTTGTATCTTCAAGAAATATTTCTAAGGATGAGGAACTAAACTTGGGTGATTTTAGTGTTGAAGAAAAAGAGATAACATCATTAAGAACAGAACCAATTTTAGATTTTAAAAACATAAATAAATTTAGAGCGAGAATAAATATTTCATCAGAATCAGTCATTGGAAAAAATATGATTGAAGTAATTCCGGACATTAAAATTGGGGATAATATTAATGCAGTTTATAATAAAGGAATTATTCATATTAGTTTTAATGCAGTCGCAAGATCCGAGGGAATGGTTGGTGACATAATAAAAATTAAAACAGACGATAAAAAAATTTTCAAAGCAGAAATTTTAAATTTTAATACAGTAAAAATAGTTGAGTAAAAAATGAAAAAACTAATTGCAATTATTTCGTTTATACCATTTTTAATAAATGGACAAAACATGACTCAAAATGGATTTAG
Source organism: Melioribacteraceae bacterium (assembly GCA_041741395.1). Taxonomy (GTDB): domain Bacteria; phylum Bacteroidota; class Ignavibacteria; order Ignavibacteriales; family Melioribacteraceae. Next base: position 7,084 of record JBGSKB010000543.1, on the reverse strand, counting down.
ATCATTATTCTCAGACTATAAAGCAGCAAGTCTTGGAGATGCAATAACGATTATTGTTGTTGAATCATCTGAAGCATCAAATGAAGCAGAAAAATCTACCGGAAGAGAAAGTGATGTTGGGTTTGGACTTGATGGCGGATTGGATGCAACTGCTTTGCCAAGCGTTGATTTAGATTTGGGTTCAAGAAATGATTTTAAAGGAAGCGGCTCTGCAAAATCATCAGGAATGGTAAGAACAAAATTAAGTGCAATGATAGACTCAGTTTTATCAAATGGATTATTGCGAATAAAAGGCAGTAGAAAAATTGTAATTAATGATGAAGAACAAATGATTACAATTAGAGGAATAGTAAGAAGCTCCGATATTCAAACTGATAATACAGTTTATTCGTATAACATTTCAGATGCAGAAATTATTTTTCAAAGCGAAGGACAAATTAAAAATATGCAAGACCCAGGTTGGATAACAAAACTTTTCCATTGGTTATTCTAGAGGATATATATGAAAATTATTAAGTCAGTTTTATTAATGCTTTTTTTAACAAATTTAATTTATAGCCAGCGAATTAAAGATATTGCATATTTCAAAGGAATAAATTCCGAACAGCTAATTGGTTATGGATTAATCGTTGGTTTAAGCGGAACCGGTGATAGTTACCGATCAACATTTACGGTTCAATCTGTAACAAGTATGTTAAAAAGATTTGGAATTACTGTCCCAGATGCAAATCTGCGAACAAGAAATGTTGCTGCAGTTATGGTTACTGCAAAAGTTAATAATTTAGCAAAACAAGGAAGTGAATTTGATGTTTCCGTTTCATCACTTGGAGATGCAAAAAGTTTAATGGGCGGAACTTTATTGATGACACCATTATCCAAAAGTGATGGCAACGTTTTTGCTATGTGTCAAGGTGCAATTTCTATCGGCGGTTATGATATTAACACTAGCTCGGGTGGAAGAGTTGCAAAGAATCATGCACTAAGTGGAAGAATTCCAAATGGCGGAGTTTTAGAGAAACCAATTCTTGAAGAAGGTTTTGTGCCGACAGATTTAAGTGTTGTACTTAAAGACCCGGATTTTACAACTTCTAAAACAATTGCGGATTCTATTAATGCAATATTTGGATCAACAATTGCCACTTCAATTGATGCTGCCGAAGTATCTTTAGCAATTCCGGTTGGTGAAAATAATGTAACAGATTTTCTATCTAGAATTGAATCAATTATTGTTCAAAAAGATGTAATTGCAAAAGTGGTATTGAATGAAAGAACAGGCACAGTAATTTCAGGAACAAATGTAAAAATTTCGCCAGTATCAATTTCACACGGAAGTTTAAATATTACTATTAAATCATTCCCGCTAATTTCGCAGCCGTCTCCATTCGCACAAGGGAATACAGTATTGTTTAATAATCAAGTTCCGGATGTACAAGAAAATGAAAATGAAACAAGTACATATACAATTGATGGAGCTTCAAATGCTCAAGAAGTTGCAGCAGCTTTAAATTCTCTTAAAGTTTCCCCGAGAGATATAATTGCAATCTTTCAAGCATTAAAAGAAGCTGGTGCATTAACGGCAGAATTAGTGATAATGTAAAATGAATTATTTAGAATTAAAAATAACGAAACCGGAATCTCACATTAAGCAAGGTAAAATTGCTGATGAAAGATATTCTAAGGAAGAGAAAACAAAATTAGCACAGGCATCAAAGGATTTTGAAAGTATGTTAACTGAAATGATGATTAAAAGTATGACGAAAACGACAGATGGTTTATTTGGTAATGAAAATTATGGCGGTGATGTATTAGATGTTCTTTTTGAAACAGAAATGGCAAAACATATTTCTAATTCAAAAGGGATGGGAATTGCAGATAAAGTATTTAAAAGTATGACGGGTGAGAATATTACTAATTTTGATCAAAAAAATATTTCAAAACCAAAAATAAATAAAGTGGATAGTAAAGTTAGCGAAGCAATAAAAAATATTGAAAATACAAAACCGAGCAATAATGCATTAAAAAGAATAGAAAAATTCGATACGATTATAAATGATGCTTCCAATAAATATGATGTTGATAAGAAATTAATTAAATCTGTAATACTAACTGAATCAGCAGGAAATGTTAATGCAAAATCAAAAGCTGATGCAAAAGGTTTAATGCAATTAATGGATTCAACTGCAACGGATATGGGAGTTTTAGACCCATTCGATCCAAAAGATAATATTCATGGCGGAGTTAAATATTTGTCAAAATTACTTAAACAATATGATGGAAATACAAATCTTGCTTTAGCAGCTTATAATGCTGGACCAGGAAATGTAAATAAGTATGATGGAATTCCACCCTTTAAAGAAACACAAAATTACATTGCCAGAGTAAATAATTATTTAAATATATTGGAATAAAAATGAACATTGAGAAATTGATTACCGTATTAGAAAAGCAAAATATAAATCTTGAAAAATTATTGCAGTCAGTATTAGAAAAGCAAATAGCTTTAGTTAATTGCAATAACAGCAATATTAAAGAATCAGTATCAAAAGAAGAAAAATTACTTTTGTCAATTCAAGTGACAGAAGAAGCTAGGTTAAAATTAATGGAAGAATTATTTAATGAATTTAATATAAAAAATGTTAGATATAAACTTGAAGTATTAATTGAAAACATCAAAAATAAGATTGATAATAATATTATTAAAATTATTTCTTCGCTTGAAATAAGTATAAAAAAAACTATAAAAGAAATTCAAAAAATAAATAATCAAAATTTAGTTCTTATTCAACAATCTAGAAGTTTAATAAATGAAACAATTACAATTTTATTAAATTCTAAAAAAAGAGCAATTGTAGATAGGAAAGGATAAAATGGCACTCAGCAGCATTTTTAGTATTGCAAAATCAAGCTTGTTTGCACATCAGCAGGCGCTTTCGGTAACAGCTACGAATTTAGCAAACGCCAATAATCCGGCTTACAGTAGACAAGTTGTAATGTTTGGTTCAACTCCTCCGGATAATAGAGCTGTTTTTTCATTTGGTACTGGAGTTGCAGTTGAAGAAATATTAAGAGTAAGAAATCAAGTTACGGATAATCAAATACGAGTTAATAATCAAAGTTATTCTGATGCAAATAAAAGATCAACAGTACTGAAACAAGTTGAAAGTATATTTTCTGAACCTTCAGAATATGGATTATCTAATCTTTTAAACAATTTCTTTAATTCATGGGATGAATTGGCTGTTGACCCGCTCTCGACATCATTAAGAACAAGTGTTGTTCAATCAGCTCAAACTTTATCAGAGAAAATAGAAAGTGTATATAAAGGAATAAGTCAGACAAAGATTGATGTTAAGAACGAAGCTAAAACAATGGTTCAAAATATTAATAGAATTGTTGAACAAATTCACATTGCTAATAAACAAATTTATGAAGCAAATGTTGTTGGACATTATGCAAATGACTTAGTTGATAAGAGAGAATCTCTTATTGATGAATTAAGTCAATATGCAAGTATAAATGTTCATTATGATAAAAATAATGTCGCAAATGTTTCTATTGGTGGAATGTTTGCCGTTGATGGTTTACATCATGTAAAATTTGATCTTGTTCAAGATGGCGATACTTTATCATTAATGAATGAAGAAAAATCTGTCTCAGCTACTTTACAAGGTGGAGAATTAAATGGATTGATAACAATGTTTAACAATGAACTACCGGAACAGTTAAATAAACTAAATACACTTTCAACTGTGCTTATGGAAAATGTTAATAGTATTCATAAGAAAGGTTACACACTTACAAATCCTACAGAAACCGGAATAGACTTTTTTACAAAATATGAAAACGGTGTTCTATATATAAATGAAGATATTCTAAAAAATAACGATAATATTGCAATCAGTAGCGATGGAACTACCGGAGATAATAAAATAGCTTTGGAATTAGCTGAATTACAAAACCAAGAAGTTTTAGATGGAAATACAATCTCAACTTTATATTCTGACTTTATAACCGGAATAGGAAATGAAATTAATTTGCAAGAACAAAATGCAGAATCATATTCTTTAGTATTAAATCAACTTGCAAACCAAAAGGCTGAATATTCCGGAGTTTCAACAGATGAAGAAATGGTGAATGTGATGAGGTATCAAAAGTCTTATGATGCTGCCGCAAAAATGATAAATATTGCTGATGAATTATTAGAAACATTAATTAATTTGGTGTAAAAAATGAGAGTTCCAGATACAATACTTCAAATAAATTATATGAAGAATTTAAGCAAAAACAAAAGTTTACTTGCTGAAATTCAAAACCAATTAACAACGCAAAGTAAAGTTAATAAACCATCAGATAATCCATTAAGCAATTCGCGCATAATGCGATTACAAAATCAAATTAGCAATTTGGATACTTATAAAAGTAACATTGATTATGGTCTGTCAATGATTGATGATTCAATTTTATCGATGGAAAGTATGCAGACAACAGTTCAAGATGTTATGGTTGAATTAACAAAACTTAATTCGGCTATTGTTACGGATCAGTTGGATTCTTTTGCATCAAGTATTGATTCTGCATTAAATATTTTACTTGATTTAGCAAATAGTAGTTTTAATGGTCAATATAATTTTGGCGGAACTGAAAGTGGAACTAAACCTTTTTATTATGATAAAGCGAATAATAAAGTTGTATTAAATAATGATCATATTGGCGGCGATAGATATGCTAAAATTGCTTCAAGCATTACAGAGAAATTTAATATTTCTGGAAAAGATTTATTTTTAAGTGTTGTTGAACAAAAAGGAAATTTAGATTCTTCCGCTGGTATTGGGGTTGATCAAACTACATCCAATAAAATTTTTGACGCAGAAGGAAATGAGTATACACTAAATTTAACTTATACATCAACAGCTGCAAATACTTACGATTTGAACTATAATATTGTTGATAAAGATTCAAATATTATTTCAAGTGATACTGTTTCTGATATAACTTTTAATTCAACAACCGGAGAGTTTGAATCAATAAATGGAGATACATTTGGAGAAATAAAAATTCAAAACTCTGAAAAAAATATTGATTTTGTATTAGATCTTAATTCATTAAAAGAAAAAAGCACTGCAACAAATTTAAATTCAACTTTAAATCAAAAAGCAGATATTTTTAATACGCTTATCGGAATTAAGGAAAAATTACTTGCCGGAGAAAAACCTACCGCTGAACAGCAGAAAATAGTGTCTGATTTTAATCAGATATTATTAGATAAACTTTCAGAAGCGGGTGGAATTTCTAATAAATTAAATTCTACAAAAGAGATTTTATTAAATAAAGAAATCGAACTTAAAGATTTATTATCATCCGAAAAAGATGTAGATGTGGCAAAAGCTTTGCTGGATTTGGAAAATTCTCAATACGTTTTGGATGTAAGTTATAAAATATCGTCAATGATATTACCTAAATCACTTCTGGATTACATGTAATGTACAGAAAAAGTGGAAGCCTTTACGGTTTACTTTTAGGATTTATTTCAATATTCGGTGCTTTCTTGTTAGAGGGTGGTTCCTTTAACGCATTATTTCTATTGCCGGCTATGCTTATTGTTTTTGGAGGAACTTTCTCTGCAACAATAATTGGTGTAGGTATTGAGAAATTCAAAAAAATATTTATGTTAATAAAAATGGCTTATTTTCCACCAAAGTATGATATTAAACAATTAATAGATGGATTTGTAAATGTTGCAGTGAAAAGTAGACAAGAAGGAATTCTTGCAATTCAGACTCATATAAGCAAATTAGTGTATCCATTTCCTAAAAAGATGATGCACTTTGTAATGGATGGTACAGATATTGAACAGTTAGAACTTATTGCATACGGTGAAATTAGGGCAATGGCAAATAGACATAACCAAAATATTTCTATGTTTAACAAGATGGGAGGTTACGCTCCTACAATGGGAATTATTGGAACAGTTATGGGTTTAATTATGACTTTAGCCAATGCTGGAAAAGATCCAAATACACTAATACATAATATTGCAACTGCATTTATTGCAACTTTGTGGGGAATACTTAGCGCAAATTTAATTTGGTTACCAATAGCAGATAAATTAAAACAATGTCACTTAGACGAAAAACATATGATGGAACTATCATTAGAAGGAGCAATGGCTATACAAAGTGGGGAAATACCTTCGATAGTCAAATCCCGACTAATGAGTTTCTTACCTCAAAAAGAACAAGGATCAATAGGCGTAAGATAGAAGATGATTCTTCAGAATTATTTGAAGAAGCAAATCCGGAAAGATATCTTTTAACTTATGCAGATTTAATTACTTTGCTGCTTGGGTTATTCATAATTCTCTACGCAATTTCAAACGTTGATGTTTCCAAGTATGAAAAGATGATGGAGAATATGGGCAGCTATTTTGGTAATGAATATTTTGCCGATAAAGAATTTAAATCAGATTATTTGGATTTAAGTGACGGAAAAGAAACATTGAAAAGTTCTATTCAAAATTTTGTTAATGAATTTGATTATTTAAATAACATCAAAATAATTGAAAATGAACGAGGAATTGTTATAAGTATTTTAGATAATATTTTATTCGAATCCGGAGAAGCAAAATTATCGGAAGAATCACATCCAATATTAAATAAAATGGCTCAGTTACTTAAGACACTTCCAAATGATATTAGAATTGAAGGACACACAGATAATATTCCTATTGAAACAGCGGAGTTCCCATCCAACTGGCATTTATCAATGGAAAGAGCAACAAATACTGCTTATTATTTAATGCATGAACAAGGATTAAATCAAGAAAGAGTTTCTGTTGTTGGTAATTCTGAATTTAAACCAGTTGCCGCAAACGATACACCCGAATCAAGAAGTCTAAATAGAAGAGTAGATATTGTAATTTTAAACAAATGAGAGAAATATAAATGAAGATTCAAAACAAACAATTTGGTGAAATTGAGTATAATGAAGATTCAGTATTAAAATTCAAAGAAGGAATTCTTGGATTTGAAGAATTGAAAAACTTCATTCTAATTACTGAAAAAGATAGTTTTTTTTCATGGCTAAC
>JBGSKB010000542.1:0-3332 GCA_041741395.1 Melioribacteraceae bacterium | reverse complement strand
CAGAGAGGAATTGGGAATACTTCAATTAGTAAGATGATTGATTTTGCACGAAAATTGAATATTTCACTTTTCACTACAATGTCCCGAGTTTTTGAAGTTATTGAAGTTAAAGAAAGAATTCAAAAAAATGTGAAACAATTTAAAATACTGTTAGATAAATACATAAAATTGAAAAGTCAACTTTCACTTTTAGAACTTACTTCAGCTTTGGTTGATGAATTGGGTATTTTGAAAGTTTACAAAGAAGAAAATACTCAAGAATCACTTCAAAGATATGATAACATTCAAGAATTGTTAAGTGGAATTGCAGAGTTTACTAATTCAAAACCGGATGCAACAATTGATGATTTTCTTGCTGAAGTTTCATTAATTACCGGACTCGATCAATATGCAGATGAACATAATTCTATTACTTTAATGACAATTCATAGCTCAAAAGGACTTGAGTTCCCAGTCGTTTTCATAACTGGTTGCGAAGAAGATATTTTTCCGTTAAACCCAAAATTTGATTCTGACTCAAGAATTGAAGAAGAAAGAAGGCTTTTTTATGTTGCATTAACAAGAGCACAAACTAAAGTTTTTATTTCTTACGCCAGATCAAGATATAGATTTGGTGAAGTAGCTTATCAAAGTAAATCCAGATTTTTGGATGAACTTGATCCGGAAACTGTTGACGAAGAAAATAAAGTTGCAGCAAGAAAAGGTGGAAGAAGAAGAAAAGCATTTTATGATGAATTATATCAAGAAGATTTTGATGATTATAACCAAGAACGAAGATCATTTAGAGTTGGCAGCAGAATTACTCATGAATTATTCGGTAACGGAAAAGTGTTAAAAATTTCCGGTGCTGCAGATATGACAAAAGTTACAATTGCATTTGAAGAAAAGGGAACAAAAACACTTTTATTAAAATTTGCAAATATTCACTTAGCTTCGTAGTTAAATTTCCAAAAAAAGCCCAACTTCTTTTAGAAATTGGGCTTTTTTATTTTAAATAGAATTTTACAAATTTCTAATCACTTGCCATAATAAACAATGGTTTAGATTCGAAACTCTTGTAATGAGGTCTTAATCTATCCACATTATAGTATTTATCAACATCAACAACTTTTTTGAAACTTGTAACAATTTCGATGGGAGCATTATCGTATCTTCCATTTTTAAGAGTAACTAAACGACCTGAAGTTCCTTCTAGAACTAAATCCAAAGCTAAATTTCCGTAAGCCATTGGAACAATTGAATCAATTGCGTCTGGGTCGCCGCTTCTTACCATGTAACCTAATCTTTGGTTAATTACATTAACTCTATGTCCCTTATTATATTTTGGTGAAAGATCTTTCATTTTTTTAGAAACTAAGTCACCAATTCCGCCTAATTTTTTGTGACCAAACATATCTGTTTCATTATCTTCAAAAGTCATTTCTGTACTTTCTCCAATCATTGCACCTTCTGAAACCAAACAAACAGAATATTTACTAGGATTTTTAGCTCGGTCTTCAACCATTAATTCTGTGAGTCTTTCAATACTAAATTTATGCTCTGGAATTACGCATCTGTTTGCTGCTCCAGCCATTGTTGGTAACAAAGCTGAAAATCCCGCATATCTTCCAAAAACTTCAATGATTAAAAATCTTTCGTGAGATCCGGCACTTGTTCTTAATGCGTGAGTAATTTCAATTGTACGGGTTACACAAGTACTGAAACCTATGCAGTAATCTGTTCCGGGAACATCATTATCCATAGTTTTTGGAATAGCAATTACTTTCATTCCTTGATCATGTAAATGTTTTCCATAGCTTAAAGTATCATCTCCGCCAATTGGAATTAAATAATCCAACCCCATAAAATCAATATTTTGCAAAACTTCGGGAGTTAAATCATTAATTTCATTTGTGTATTTATCTGTTAAATGTTCTGGAACATTAGGTTTTGGAACATGACTTGCTCTTGTGCGAGAGGAGTGTAAAAATGTACCTCCGGTTCTACCGGCGCGATTTACAATATGTTCTGATAATTCAATAAAGTTTTCGCTGTTATCATATTGCTTATCGCGTACAATGTCAATCATTCCGCCCCAACCTCTACGAATACCAATAACACGGTATCCTTCTCTTAAGGCTCGAATAGTTACTGCACGGATTGCCGGATTTAATCCCGGAACATCACCACCACCAGTAAGAATTCCTATTGTACCTCTTATTTTGTTAATATTGCTCATTATTTCTCCGCATGGTAATTTAAGTTAATTTATTTCTTCAGCTATTTGAAATTTTTAAGAAGATTTAATTACGTTTGTAAATATAAATTATTTATCCATTTTATGCGAAAAAGAAAATAATCCTATTACATCTTTTAAAAAATATATGAATAATTATTCATTTTATATTCGTTAATTATATGACAATTTGTTTCCTTTGTCGAAATAAAGATGAAATGTTTTATTGAAATATTTATTAGAAACTTCTGAAATATTATACGTATTGTCATTCTGAATCCGTTAGCTAACGTATGAATAATCTCATTTTTAATATAAAATTGAGATATTTCGCTTCACTCAATATGTCAAATTCTAATTTTTTAGAAGTTTCGATAAGTTATTGAAACATGCGGATGATGTTTTTTGCATTACGAAAACAAAAAAGTCCGGTTTTGCCGGACTTTCAATAAAAATATTTGTGATAAATATTTTAGTTTTCAATAATTGCTAAAATATCACTTCTTTGAATAATTTTGTAATCTTTACCATCAAAAGAAATTTCTTCGCCGCCATATTTACCAAATAAAACTTTATCTCCAACTTTTAGAACTTTTTGTAATTCTTCGTCGGTTCCAACTGCTTCAACTGTTCCCATTGTTGGTTTTTCTTTTGCAGTATCTGGAATAATAATTCCGGAAGCAGTTTTTGTTTCAGCTTCAACAAATGATACAAGAATTCTGTCATCCATTGGTTTAACTTTCATGGTTTCTCCTATTTATTTTATGTTTAATAAATTATTAATTTTTGGTTTATCAAACCCAACAATTGGTTTGTTGTTTATCAAAATAACCGGAACACCGGTTGTTCCAGCACGTCTTTGCATATCTAACGCAGCTTTTTGATCTTTTGATACATCAATTTCCGTGAACCTAATGTTTTTTTCTCTAAAATACCTTTTTGCGGAAACACAAAAACTACAAGTTGGTGTTGTGAACATAATAACTTTTGGTTGTGAAGTTGAACTCATTTTTTCTCCGTCAATTATATAAAATCAATATAATTTGATGAAGAATTCCGTAAAAAGATTCAAAAAAATATAAAATTGTATGACAAAATTTACACAAAAAAATATAAA
>JBGSKB010000541.1:0-3309 GCA_041741395.1 Melioribacteraceae bacterium | reverse complement strand
ACGGATGATAGCTCAATTCATAATAGAGTATATAAGAACGTAGAACAAATTTTAGATGAGCATAGAATTTCGGCACAAATTAAAATAATTAATAATCTTATTGAAAATAAACCTGCAAATGAGATAATAAAAATTGAATCTCAAAATACAGATTTAGTGATATTAGGATTACCTGAAATTGAAAAAGATTTTAATATTATTGAGAATACGGATAAATTATTAAAAGACTTAAATACGGTGTTATTAATTCATGCTTCATCATTTTTTAAACCAATATATATTGGGATTGAAAATAAAATAAGTGCTCAATCATTTAAAGAAAATATTGAACTGATTGATTTATATAATTTACCTTTACTAAAACTTCCAGGCAGTGACTTACTTGCAAAAACAATTTCAGATTTGCAAAAATCGACTGAAGATCAATTAGCTTTTTATCAGAAGAATTATCTTAAAAAAATCCTTTTAAATAATATTGAATTTATTAATAATTACAAGAATTTAATACAAAAAAGTTTTAGCGAATTTCTTAATAATGTTAGTTTAGAACACTCTCAGAAGATTAGAAAAAATATTTCAAAAATTATTAGCACTTATTTATTTAATTCAAATAAATTTTTGCAAAAATATCAGCAGATATTATTGCCTGAACAAAAAGAATTGCTTGATTTAGCCATTCAAAATATTTGTGAGGGATTGCAAAAAAATAAAGATAGTTTTCAAGAGTTTTTAGTCTATGAAATTGAGCCGGAAAAAGTTGAAAATTCAAAATCAATTTTTCACAAAGTAAAATCAGTATTAATAAAACCAAAAAAAATTAAAATCCAATTTGATAGTTTATTGGATAACTTTAATAAAACTATTGAACAACAATTATTACTTCAGCATATAAAAATATTTAGTATTAATAATTATCAATTAATTTCTGATATACAGAAGTTGTTTAATTCAGCAAATGACTCGTTCTTAAAATTGGCAAATGAATTTGAAAATGATAATTTAAAATTAATTATAATCCAAAAAGAGCAAGAAAAAATTGAACGAAAAATTGCAGAACTTACAGAAAATATTAAGCTGAAAGAAAATAAATTAATGAATGATTTAAATTTCGAGGTTCATCAACTTTTACAGAAAACTTCAGATGAAATTCAAATTATTAATGTAAACAAAACAACCAAACAGCAAAAAAAAGCATTAAAGAAAATTGATTTTTCGAAAGAAGAATTATTTGAATTACCTTTTAAATGGGCGTTAAATCAAAACCTCATTGCTAACTTTTTTATTGAAGATGTTTATATAAAAAATTATCAAAATAGAATAACAGTTATTCTTAACAGATTTGAGCAAGATATCTGTTTAAGTATTGATAATGATTTCCTTGATGAATTTGAAAAATTGAAAAGTAGTTTAGAAGAATTAAAAATTGGTAAAACTTCGCATTTAGCAACCTTAACACTTGGCGGTGAAATTAATATAAATGAAATAATAAATTCTCTTACTAATGAACTGAATAATGCTGCTGAATCCGTTCCCGAGCAAATAGAGATATTAGATGAAAATTCATTTCAAAAATTAGAGCAAAATCAGTTCTCTGAAATTTCATCAAAGGAAATAAAATTAAAACATTATCTAAATTTTGTAATTGAAAGCGAATTATTAGATTCATTAGAAAAAAGTTTAAATAACATTTCAAATGGCTTAGAACAATCCAAAGAGATATTTCTGGATTTAGTTAGATTTATAAATTATAATATTTCACAAAAAGATGAAATTGATGAACAAAATTCTGAATCATTTATAACTGTTATTCAACAAAGTTTAGAGAGAGTTGAAAGTGAGATAAAAAATATTGAAAACCACAAAACTCACTTTAGTGAAAAATTATCTGCTTTAATTGATTCCTGTTTTGAAAGACTCAATCCATTTTTAATTTCAAAATCGGTGGGAGATAACAAGCCCATTTTTGGCTCAAAGGAAAGTCGTGAAATTATTTTTAATCTTAAAGCTAAACTTGAAAAAATAAAAATTAATTTGAGAAAACTATTGGTTGGTTTGGTATACAAAAAAAGTGAAGGTATTCTCTTAGCAAAAAAATTAAACCAATCCGAATTACAATATGAAATTCAAACTGGAAAAATATTGGATTTTGTAAGTAAACTGGAGCCGAAATTTGAGATCATTAATTCACTTCCATTTTATTATAAACAACTTTTTATCGGTAAATATTTTAAAAGTAAAGAGTTTTTAATTCCCAGAGAAATTGAAATTAAATATGCTGAGGAGGCAGTTAAAAATTTCAGTAAAGGTTATAAAGGCGGCTTACTAATTTTAGGTAATCGATTTTCAGGTAAAACAACACTCTCAAATACAATAGCCAATAAGTTTTTTGACAACAAAAAAATATATCAAATAAACGCTTTGGAATCGGGAAGTTGCAGCATAGAAGATTTTGAAAAACAATTTGTAAACACATTTGGAGTAGAAGGAAATACAGAATCTATTTTAAATCAATTGTCAAATAATAGTGTTATAATTTTTGATGATTTGGAACTTTGGTGGGAAAGCAGCGTTAATGGCTTTGATGTTATTGAAAAAATTATGGAATTAATTCAAACTTATAGCAGCAAAATATTTTTCATTGTAAATATAAATCAACATGCTTTTCAGTTTATTAATAGGATTTATTTTATTGAAAGTGTTTTCTTAAAATCTATTCAATGTCAACCGTTTGATGCCGAAGAAATTAAAGAAACAATTTTACTCCGGCACAAATCAACAGGCATAAAGTATGAATATCTGAAGCAGAATGAAAGTGAAGTAAGTCAACTTACGTTGGCAAAGTTATTTAATTCATATTTTGAAATTTCCGAAGGGAATATTGGAGTTGCTGTTTTAATGTGGATAGCAAATATTGCTAAAATTAGTAATCAAGTTTTAGTAATTCGTAAACCTGAGATTATTAAAATTTTTACTTTAAATAATATTTCTAACAAGTGGAAAATTTTGTTACAGCAATTCGTATATCATAAATTTTTAACAAAAGATAGAATTCAAAGAATTCTTACAACTGATATAAGTGATACGAATAAAGTTGTTGATGTAATATCTAGAAATGGATTGCTGGTAGAACTTCAAAATAATATTTATTCAATAAATCCATATATTCATCATTCCATTTTAAAATTGTTACTTGAGTCGGATCTGATATGAAAGAGTTAACAAATTTTAATATTTCAGAACTTAATATAATTACTATTGTAGTATTAGGACTATTGCTATTCTTTTTTCTTCAAATAATAAAAAAATACT
>JBGSKB010000540.1:0-1817 GCA_041741395.1 Melioribacteraceae bacterium | reverse complement strand
TTATCAATAGATTGGCACAAAGAAGAACTTGCAAAGTATGTAATGGAATTGTAAATCTTAATATATTGAACGATCATTCTACATGTCCTATCTGCGGAAGTAAAAACAGTTTCATTAAACGTAAAGATGATGAAGTTGAAGTTATTAAAAACCGATTACATATTTTTCATAGTGCGACAAGTCCAGTATTAGATTTTTTTGAAAAACATGATTTTGTTTTTAAAATAGATGCAACATTAAGTGTTGAAGAAATTGCAAATAAAATTATGGAAGTTATTAATTAACTCATGTTACGTAGAATGCTAAACCTCCGAGGTTTCACTGAATGTTTTTCTTGGATAATTTTTAATTTTGAGCTGAAAACAAATCTTAAAATTTACTGATTGACAAAACCTCGGAGGTTTTTCACTTAATTGTGTAAGGTGAGTAATTAATTTTCTGTATTTGCTCTGAGTTTAACTTTTACAGCTTTACCATCTTCAATTTTATAAATTTTTGCGTCTGTTTTTTTAACTAAATCATAATTGTGTGTTGCAAATAAAATAGCTGTTCCTTTATCATTAATATTCTTTAAAATTGCCATAATTTCTTCAGAGGTTTTAGGATCAAGATTTCCAGTTGGTTCGTCAGCTAAAATTAATTTAGGTTCATTTATAATTGCCCGTGCAATTGCAACTCTTTGTTGTTCGCCGCCGGATAATTGATTTGGCATGTTTTTATATTTATGCTCAAGACCAACAGCTTTTAGTGAATGCATAATTTTATCATTTATAATTTTTCTTGGCGTTCCGGTAACATGAAGTACAAAAGCTAAATTATTATAAACATTTCTATCATCTAAAAGTTTAAAATCTTGAAAAACAATTCCCAATTTTTTTCTTAACCTTGGCAATTGATTTGGTTTGATTGTATCTGAACTAAATTCTCCAACTTGCACATAGCCAGCTTGTGGCAAAATATCCATGTAAACTAATTGAAGCAAAGTAGATTTACCAACTCCGCTTTTCCCTATCAAAAAAGCAAAATCTTTTTCGGCTAATGATAGATTTAGATTATTAAAAACAGATTGATTTGCATATTTAAATTCAACATTAGTAAATGTTAACATTATCTTTTCCTTTTTACGATAAACTGAATTCTATCTGATTCTGGTGAACCGTTTATAAAATCAAAAGCTTCTAAACATTCTGAAACGTATAAATTATTTGATTCAATAACATCAAAATAATAATAAAAATCATAAATTTTTTGCTTATGAATTTCTTCAACCCAACTTCCATCCTTTAATTTTAATCGAACTAAATTTGAATGTATTAAAGTTTCTTCATCAAATTTACTGATTTGTTCAAAAATAATATTTTTGTATTTCCCTTTTCTGTTTAGTTTTTTTAAGTGTTTCAAACTATTATGCTTTAGACTAACATCAAAAACCAAATTCCCATTTTCTGCTAAATTATTATTTATATTTTTGAAAAATAAATTAAGCTGTGTTTCATCACTCAAATAATTTATTGAATCGAACGTAGAATAAATAAAATCAAACTTAATTTTAAATGGAAGAAAAAGCATGTCGCAACAAATTTTATTTTTACATTTTTTATTTTGCTTTAACATCTCAAAAGAAAGATCAGAAACATAAAGTTCTCTAAATTGCTTTTTTAATCGTGATGATATTTTACAATTTCCCGCAGCTAATTCTAAAGCAATGTCATTTTTAGAACCAATTTTATTATGAATTTCAGTAATATATTTTGCCCAAAATTTATAATCTACCGAATCCATTAAATGCGAATAAATCTTAGAAAAGTAAGTATATG
>JBGSKB010000539.1:0-1923 GCA_041741395.1 Melioribacteraceae bacterium | reverse complement strand
TGTCCATTTTCAATGTATGAAAATAATTTTTCTTTTATTAAATCTAAAATTTCATCGTAAGTATTAATTGTTTGATAAATCAATTCATTGTTATTATCAAATATTAATTCTTCAACTAATTGCCCATTCATATATTTTTTTTCAGTTGAAAAATAAATTTGATTATTGTCATGAAACTCTTCGCTTCTAATAATATTCTCATCAAAATCATGATAATAAATAATCTTTTGACGTAAATTATTTGCTTTATCAAAAACTTCTTCTTCTTTGATTAAACTAATCAACTTGTAAGTGAATATTGATTTTGTAACAATATTATCATTCTCTTTAATTATAATTTCTTTTTGCCTGCCCAATTCATCGTAAAGATATTCAATAGAACTGATATCTCCAGAGCTACTCAAGTTGATTTGTTTCATAAGATTTTTCTGTGAATCATAGTAATAGAATTCTCTATTAATTTTGAAATCATCATAAGTCGTTATAATTTCTTTAATATTCCCATCATTGTTCAATAGTATTTTTGTTTCTTCCGATCCTAAAAAACTGCCATCATTATTGAATGACTCATTAAACCATATATTCCCTGATGAATCCAACACCCTATGTCTGTGTAAAATTAATCCATTTTCAAAGAATGTCTCTTCTATTGAAGTGTCGTCTGGAAAAAACGTAGTTTTAGAATATTCATAATTTATTTCTTCATCAAAGTTATCCAAAGATATCATAGTTAAATAAACTTTAGTGCTTTTTATTTTATATTTTGCCGGCAAAGTAATCTCTATGTTAGTTATTATCAATTATGTAATTGGGACTTGCAAGAGCTGATAGATGTATCAAATGATCTTTGTAATTCAGTTCAAAGGAGGTGACTTTCTTAAAGTTAAATCTATTTTCAAACCCAACACCAATGCTGTCAAAATTTATGTGGTTAACTTTTGAAAGTCTATTAAGAATATCTTTTATTTTTATTAAAGCTTCGTTAGGTGTCATTTTATTATTCTTCAATTTTATAGGTTTACAGTCTATCAATGAACCTCTTATTAATTTATGAAAATTATCCTTGAAAATTTGTTTGTTATGGAAAATATCAATACTAAGTAGTCTATTATTGTAAAATAATGCTAAACCATTTGCTCGCCAATCTACAGCATAACAAAAGACTTTTGAATTCAAATTTGAAACCTCATTTTTTGAAATAGCTAAAATATCATTTGATTCTTGGATACTAATTTCGGGATCAAATATTTTTCCCCATCCAACACTTTGAATTGATTTTATAGATGAAAGGTTTTTAAGCAATTTTGAAACTTTAACAGAAATTTCAGACCTTATTGTAAATGGAATAAATGAATTCTCTCCAATAAAGTTGAGGATTTCAGTACCCGAACTTCTTTCATTAATATATGTTACTTGAATAATATTTTGAGTATTAGGTGAAAGCAATGCTGATCTATTTATAACTCGAAGGTACTTTGTTCCATTTATAAGTTCCCCATTTATAATGAGAACATATTTATCAGAATTATTGTTAATTACGATATTATTTAAATCACCAGAATTATGTAATTCACTAATAATTATTTGATTATTTTTTTGTGCTTCCTTAAGTGAAATGCATTCAATTATATCCAGTTCAGCAGTTTCAAATTGTAGGACTGACAACTCATAATAACTCTGAAAATAGTAAGAAATAAAGTCCATAAATAATTAATTTAATTATTTTTTTAAAAATATGAGAAGAGTATTTATTAATCATATCATATGATGATACTTTTCTTGCCTATAGAATAACCAATGATTAAATTTATAATTATAAAACTTTAGTAAAATCATATGAAAGATTTGCGTTTAAAAATTAAAAGGCAATCTGAAATATTAGGATTAGTTTTAGATCAAAGAACTTCAATCACCACCTCTGAA
>JBGSKB010000538.1:0-2559 GCA_041741395.1 Melioribacteraceae bacterium | reverse complement strand
TTTTGGATGAAATGAAACCGCAGCAACTCCGGGTGCAGCATTTTCTCCGGTGATGTTTTCGGGTAGCCACAATATTATTTCTTTACCAGTCGCAATTTCAACTTTTTCTATCGATTTAGAATTAGCTAAATTTTCATTGTAAACTGTTGCTCTAGTGTCATAACACAAATATTTTCCATCTGGAGAAAAATTATCATTGTTATCTAATACATGATTTTTCGTACTAAATGTCAATTGCTTTTCATCCATTGGGATGATAATTATTTCGATTTTGTTTTGCATTTTTCCACAACCAAATAATATTAAGAAGAATAAAATTACGTGAACGTTTTTTTTATTTAAATATTTCATTTCAACATTATTTTGTTAATGGTTCACTTATTGCATTTACATATCTTCCAGCCCAATATGGCAATAAATAAATATACGGCGGATATTCTTCTCTACCTTCTTCTTTTCCATTATTTTTATAAGCTCCATTGTGTAAATGCAGCGGGCGTTCATCTTGTGGTAATACTACTTTATATTCTTGTCTTCTAAAATTTTCTTCAATTCTTTCAAGATCATTTCTATGTTCGTTTTTAACACTCCAAGAAACTAAATCCATTGGAAATTCTCTCAACCACCACGCAGATTCTTCAGAATCAAAATCTTTTCCGCCAATTAATGCATACAAATAATTCCATAAAGGATTTTTTTCCGATCTTTCAATATTCCAATGACTTTTTGCAGCTTCAAAATATTTCTTTTTTAATTCATCATTAAATGCAAAATTCACAAGGTTTGGAATTGTGAGAAAATACATTTCATCGTCAGAATGATTCCAAGTATCACTTAAATTTTCTCCTTCAACAAAACCAATAACAGTTGCGGGCAAAGCTGCATTATCATCATAACCGTAATTCTTCATAAGTTCAAAAGCTTTTTGTTTGTATATTTCTTCTCCAGTAAAGTGATATGTAGCTTGAAGAAAAGCTAAAATAAGTGATGAATTTAATCTCCTATCACCAGTATGAATTGAAAATTTATTTACATAATCCGGATGCCATCTTCCCCATTGTGTAATTTCTCCATTCCAAGTTCTTAAATACCAATCATTTTCAATTATGTGATCCATTTCAATTTTAAGTTGATGAATTGCACGATCTTTCCATTCCTTATCCGGCGCAAGTTCCGCAAAAAGTGAATAAACAAAAAAGTGCCCACAGCTTTCATCACTGCTTGTTGTAGATTTCCATCTCCATCTTTTATCCTTTGCAAGCTGCCATATTTTTTTATCCTCAGGCATATTTGGATCCGTGTCACTCGATTGATAAGAATCAATTTCATAAGTTCTTGCCGGAAATCCTTTTACTGAACTTATTTTTGTCAATCTTTCCATTGCGTCAAAAGCTTCGTAAGAGTTTTGTTTTGCATCTTCTGATTTTGTAACAGCATACCGAAAAAGTTCACCAGCTAAATACATTGAAGTCCACAATCCATCATTGTCAGTATCATGAAGAACACTTGTTGAAACATCGCCGGGAGTTTTAAGATATGATTCAGAACTGAATCCATATCTTACATGACGCAATCTTTGAACTTTCTGAAAGTATTCTGCTTTTTCGGCTAAAGTCATTTGCACAAAATTTATTTTACTCAATCCTTTTTCAGTTAAAATTAAAATGCTATTGTTGGGACCTTTCGAAATATCAACTACCGAATCATCAACAAGCCAACGCTTTGAAGCGTAATAATCGTATTTGCCATCTTCTCGAAGAGCAAAAGCCCCATAAGTTGATCCAAACCAAATTTGTTCATTTATTTCTGTAACACAGGTAATTTCTGTGCAAGGAAGTTTAATATTTAATTCCGAAGCTTTTAGAGTTTTTGCATCTAAATAAATAATTCCATCATTTGTTCCCAAAACAATTTTTTCTTTGTGTATTGTAAATGATGTGAAATTTTTGCCATCATAAATACTTGATAATTCTTTATTAGGACATTTTAATTGAAATAAAGTTTTATCTGATAAAATTAGAAATCTTTTACCAGTTTCATCAAACGCTAATTCTTTTATTTCAACATTGTTTAAAGATTTTTCCCAAACTTTATTTTCATTTTGAAATAAAGCTAATTTATTTTTTGATGCAACTAAAACAGTAAAATTATGACCTATACCAAAATTTTCAACATCAACAATTCCGTGTTCAAAATATTTTTCTCCGGCCCATGCATAACTGAAAACTGCTTTATCTGTTAAATAAACAAATTGGTTATCATAAGTTTCAAATGAAATAATCTTTAAATCAGTTAATGGTCGATAACGAATATCACTTACCAATTTCTTTTCCCACGGCTGCAATAATCCTACGCTTGAATTTATATTTATTACACCATTCCTATCTCTTCTAACTTGAAATAATTTTGCCGACTCATTTTCTTTAATTAATTCAAATTTTTCTGCATAATCTTGAGTAAATTGTTTGTCTAAATATTGTTGCGCAAATATTTGAATACCCAAAAACATTAAGAAAATTATATGTTTAATTACTTTCATTACAACTCCCATTTGTAAAT
>JBGSKB010000537.1:0-11950 GCA_041741395.1 Melioribacteraceae bacterium | reverse complement strand
TGTCTAAAGAAATTTTGATCAAGTTTAGCCTCTATAAAAGAATAGATTGAAGCATATGGATGCCTTACTAAATGAATATATTTTGGATTTTCAAAATATTCTTCCGCCTTTTTTAAAATATTAATATCAAATGCATAAGTTGGAGTTTTATCAACAAGTATTCTTTCTCCTGACCAGATCTGAAGTTGATTATAAAATTCCTTAACACTCATATTTTGATTTTCAAAGGATTCCATAATTTTTTCAGCTTCATTAACACTGCAGTTTCTTAATTCCATAATGGCTCTCACTGCAGCTTCCAACCATAAATTATATTCTTTTGATAATTTTTCTTTTCTTTCACTCAAAGAATCATAAGTTAATAAATCCAATTCTGGAGGTGAGAATAATTTATCATGTCCTTCCAGCATTACTCTTAAAAGTGTTGAGCCTGATCTAGGTGGTGAGAGTATAAAAACTGCTTCTTTGTTTTTTGGTGATGTTACATTCTTGCTTTTAGAACTGATTTTAACAATTCTCCTAAATTCTTCAATTTTTTCATCACTTAATTTTTCGGTTTTCTCAATATTAAATTCTATTGTTATTGAATCTTCCTTCTCATGGAATTTATCTGTAATAATATCTCTATAATATTCATAAGCAAAATGTGAAAATTCATAAATTGTTGGTGCAAGAAAAATTGACTGAACTTGCACTTCTGTTTCGATATCTTTTTGAAGTCTATTTGTAAATATTGCTGCTTGAAGAGAATTCCCTCCTAAAGAAAAGAAATTATCATGGATAGAAACTTTCTTAACTTTTAAGATTTCTTTCCACAATGAGACTAAGTACTTTTCAAAATTTGTTCTTGGTTCTTGAAATTTTACTTCACTTTTATCTTCATCAACATGTAATTCTAATAATTTCTTTTTATCTACTTTGCCATTTGTATTAAGCGGAATTTCATCAATTTTGAAAAACTTACTCGGAATCATATATTCCGGTAATGTTTTAGTAAGTGCTCTTGAAATATTACCTATGCTTGTATTATCTTCATTAACAATATAAAAAGCAATTAGTTTTTTATTTGTAGAATCTTCACCCTTAACAATAACAACAACATCTTTAATTCCTTTAATTTTTCTTATTTCAGCTTCAATCTCATCTAACTCAATTCTAAAACCCCTAAGTTTAATTTGTTTATCTATTCTATCAATAAAGTCAATATTTCCGTCAGAGCTATATTTTACCAAATCACCAGTTTTATATAGCCTATCATTAATATTATTTGAATAGGGATTTTGAATAAATGAATTCTCATTTATATCATCACGGTTGTAATATCCTAGTGATAATCCATCTCCGCCTATATATAACTCTCCAGGTACCCCAATTGGTACAATTCTTCTGTTTTTATCAAGAACATAAAGTGTGGTATTAGAAATTGCTTTGCCAATTGGTACTGTTTTAGTATTCTCATCTAATTGTTTTATTTCGTACCAAGTTGTAAATGTTGTATTTTCAGTTGGACCATAAACATTTAATAATTTTTTTGGTGGTTTGTTCTTCAAAATTATTTTAATTGTATTTACGTTTGCCTTTTCACCACCAAAAAGTAAATATTCAATTGTTGAGAAAGCATTTGGATTAAAACTTATTATTTGATTGAAGAGTGCTGTTGTTAGAAAAATTATTTTTATTTCATTATTAACTAAAGTTTCAACTAATAATTTTTGATTAAGTATAAAATCTTGTGGAATTAATACTAATTCTGCTCCATTTAGTAAGGCTCCCCATATTTCAAAAGTTGCTGCATCAAATGAAGTATTAGCTAATTGAGCAATCTTTGTGTCAGCTTTAATTTCAATATAATTTGTATTTTTAACTAAACGTATGATACCTTTTTGCGGAATCATTACTCCTTTAGGTTTTCCAGTTGATCCTGACGTATACATAATATAAGCCAATGATTCAGGTATAGAATCAATATTAATGTTTTCAGAATTCTCCAAATGTAATATCTCAACAATAGAATCATAATTTATTATTGATGATTTTAAATTATTTGTTATTTCATTATATGATGTTTTAGTTAAAATAAATTCTGCGTTTACATCATCAAGCATAAATTGTATTCTATCTATCGGATATATTACATCAATTGGTACATATACTGCCCCAGACTTTAGAATTGCTAATGTAACAACTACCAGATCAATTGATCTATCCATCAAAATTGCAATTTTGTTACCAGGTTGAACTCCTATTTTACACAAGTAAGAAGCCAATTGATTTGATTTTGAATTTAATTCATTGTAAGTAATTTTTTGATTATCCATTCGTACGGCAATTGAATTTGCATATTCTATTACACATTCTTCAAATATTTTAACAATTGAGAGATTCTTAGGATAGTCACTTGAAGTTAAATTCCATGTCTTCGAAATTTTATTTTCTTCGTTTTCAGAAATTATTTTTAACAAAGAAATTTTGGTATTTGGATTCTTAACTACACTTTGTACTAAACATTCAAATATATTTCCAACGGATTTTACAGTATCAGCATTAAATATCTCTGTATTATATTCAATTAATAGTTCAATTTTATTGTTAAAATTCTCCACAATGAATAGCAAATCAAACTTTGAATATTGAATATCTTGATTTAATAATTCGATTTCTATATTGGATACTGCAGCTTTTCTAAGTGATGATATTTGATAGTCAAACATAACCTGAAATAGAGGTGTGTTATTTACATTTTTATCACTAACAAGTTTATCAACTAAAATTTCAAATGGTATTTTATTATTCTCAAAGGATTCAACTACATTGTCTTTTACCTTTTTGAGTACTTCAATGAAAGATTCCTCTCCATTTAAGTTGGTTCTAATAACACAAGTATTTACAAAGAAACCTACAAGAGATTTTAGATCAGAATTTTCTCTTCCATTTACTGGTATTCCAATTGCGAAATCTTCTTGATTAGTAAATCGATATAATAGAATTTCAAGAAGTGATAAGTAAATCATAAAAGGTGAAACTTTTAATATAGAACTAATATTTACCAATTCTAAATGATAAGATTCCGGTAATTCAAATTTAATCCGTTTCCCTTTTTGATATGAGTTAATTGGTCTTATTTTATCATGTGGCAATTCCAGAATTTGTGGCATTCCATCTAGTTTATTTTTCCAATAATTAAGTTGTTTTTCTATTAAATCTGTGTTTAGTGATTTATTTTTCCATTCCGCATAATCAAAATATTGTATAGCAAGATCATCTAAACGAAGATTAGAAATTCCCATATAATATTGATAAAATGTAATAAATTCTTTTACAATAATATCAATTGACCAACCATCTGCAATTATGTGGTGAAGAGTTATAAGTAAAATATTTTCATCACTATTGGTATTAATAATTTTAATTCTGTACAAAGGTCCGTTAACTAAATCAAAAGGTTTGTTTGCTTCATCCGTAATAATTGAATTTAACAAGTCTGTTGAAATATTTTTTTCAACTTGCAAAACAAATTGTGCTTTTTTTAAAATCTGATTTGGTCCTAAATCACTATCTTCAAATACTACATTGAAAATTTGGTGTCGGTTTATTATTTCTTCAAATGATTTTTCTAATGCAGTATAATTTAATTCTCCTTTTAATTTAACAGCAGCCGGCATATTGTAAGATGCACTAATTGTATTTAATTTCTGAAGGAACCATAATCTTTTCTGTTCATTTGTCATTGGAAAAGAGGATAAGTCAACTCTAATTGGAATAGAATTTTCTGAAGCTTTTTTAAGAGTTTTTTCCCGTAAGCGTTTTTCTAAAACAGCTTTTTGTTCAGGAGTTAATTGATTTATACGATTATGAAAGTTCGACATATATAAATTTTTTATTTAATTTTTAATTTTATCAATTTCATTTAGAAGATCCTCAAGATCATCTTTATCTAATAGATTTGTTTGTTCTAATAATACAGCATCAGCCAGCCCAGAAACAGTTGGATTTTCAAATAGGCTTTTCAATTGAACTTCAACACCAAATTTTTCTTTAATTTTGGATAAAACTTTTATTGCTAAAATAGAATGTCCACCTAAATCAAAAAAACTATTATAAATCCCTATTTTTTCTATGTTTAATAAATCTGCTACTATTTCACATATTTCCTTTTCTAAATCATTTCTTGGTTCAACAAATTCAATAGAAATTTCAAATTTATAGTCATCAGGAATATATAATTTATTTCTATCTAATTTTCCATTTGCATTTATAGGTAACTCATCCAAAGAGTATATTTGGTTTGGAACCATATAATTTGGCAAACGTTGTTTGCAATAATTTATTAACTCAAACAAGAATTCTTCATTTTTGGTATCCGAAGTTATGAAAGCGAATAACGAACTATTATCATTTGCATCATTAAAAATTTTCACCGCTGCATTTTTTACATTTTCATGTTTTAGTAATACTTGTTCAATTTCACTTAATTCAATTCTAAAACCTCTAATTTTTATTTGGGTATCAATTCTTCCTAAATATTCAATGAAACCATTTTTATCATATCTCACTAAATCTCCTGTTCTGTAAATTCTTGAACCGGAATTTTTAGAAAATCTGTTTGGAATAAATTTTTCGGATGTTAAAACTGGATTACCAAAATATCCTTGAGCTAAAATCTCACCCGAAAAACACAATTCGCCAGGAATTCCCTCTCCAACAATATTTCCAAACTGATCAAGAATAAATACTTCTCGTTCACCTATACATTTACCAATTGGAACATGTAAAAAATTTTCTTCAATAATCTTTTCATCAGTTTTAAATATTGCTGATGTTATAACCGTTTCTGTTGGTCCATATGCATTAATTAGTTTTATATTGTTTTTAAAATACTGCTGCCATTTTATTAGCAATTCAACTTGCATTTCTTCACCACCAACAATTACAATTTTTAACTTTCCCCAATCTGTATGCTTATGATTTTTTAACTCAGCAACTATCTGATTCCAGTAAACAGTGGGTGGATTTATTATTGTAATATTTTTAGTTCTTACTAAATCAATAAATTCTGATGGAAGCCAATAACTATTTTCTCTTAAATAAATTTCAGCACCAGAAAGTAGTGGGACAAATATTTGCTCAATAGAAGCATCAAAATTAAAAGCTGCAAATTGAAGATACTTATCAGTATGAACAACATTAAATTCTGAAATCATTTGATTTATATGATAAGCAATCTTTGAATGCTCTACCACCACTCCTTTGGGTAGTCCTGAAGTACCTGAAGTGTAAATAATATATGCCGAGTTATTATCAAATATTTTGCTTTTGGGATTGTTTTCATTAGAAGATAATTCAATTTCATTCAAATTTAATATTTCTTTTACTTTAGGTAGTTTACTCTCTTTGAAATCACCTAATGTTATAATATAATTTATTTTTGCATCTTCTATAATAAATTTTAGTCGTTCGTAAGGATACGTTATATCTAATGGAACAAATGTCCCTCCGGATTTTAATACTCCAATTATTGCAGCAATATATTCTATTTTTCTATCAATAAAAATTCCAACTGTTTCTCCAAGTTTAAGTCCTTTACTAAATAATCTATTGGCAATTGCATTTGCGTACTTATTTAAATCTCCATAAGTAATTGATCCACTTTCAGAAGTAATTGCTCTTTTCTGAAAATTTTTCTCAACAATTTCTTCAAATTTCTCATGAATAAATTTTTTGTTATTAGTTCTCTCATAAGGATTACCTAATTTTACAGCGACATTCAGTATTTCATCTTGAAGAAGTAAACTTATTTCTTTTAACCGTTTATTTGGATTTATAATAAACTCATTAAGAACAGTCTTGAAGTTATTAATTATCCTTTTTATTGTATCTCTATGAAATGAGTCAATATTAAATTCAAATTTCCCTTTGTATTCTTCTTTGTTTGGTGTAAATGAAAGTACTAAATCAAATTTTGTTTTTCCTGTATCAAACTCAATTGGTTCAATTTTTAATCCTTCAATCTCAAGTTTTGAAGATGGGGCATTATTTAATACAAGCATAGCTTGAAACATTGCCGTATGACTCATATCTCGAGCTAATTTGAGTTCATCAACAATCATTTCAAAAGGAACATCTTGATTTGAATATGCTTCAAAAGATTTTTGTTTTGTTTCCTTTATGAATTCCTCAATTGATTTTTCATAATCAATTTTTCCTCTCATCACCAAAGTGTTTATAAAAAATCCAATTAAATTTTCTATTTCAGATCTATTTCGGTTTGCTATCGGTATTCCAACATTAATATCGTTTTGATTTGCGTACTTTGATAAAACAAATTGAAATGCACTAAGAAATAAAATAAATATTGTAATATCTTGTCTTTTGCAAAATGAATCTAATTCGTTTGACAATCTTTTATCAATACTAAATATTTCAAAAGAACCGTTATAGGTTTGGATTGAAGGTCTTTTCTTATCTGGAATTATTTCCAATATCTCTGATGAACCTTTTAAATGTGAAATCCAATATTCTTTCTGTTTGTTAAATTCCTCAGTTAATAACCATTTATTTTGCCAAACAGTATAATCAACATATTGAATTTTCATTGGATCAAGAGATAAATCTTTTCCAATAACTTTGTTATTATAAAACTGGATTATTTCTTTTACAAAAATTCCTGTAGACCAATTATCAGAAATAATATGATGCATTGGAATAAGTAAATAATTTAATTCTTCGGTTATTTTAATAATAATTATCCTAAATAAAGGTATTTCGTATAATTTAAATGGTTTCTGAAATTCAGTTTCAAGAATTTTGTTCAGTTCAACTTCAACATTTATAGATTTTCCTGTTATATCATATTTAAATGCTTCAGCCTCAACTTCATCAATTATTTCTTGAAATCCTTCCCCATCTATTTCAATAAATTTTGTTCTTAAAATTTCATGTCGTTTCACAACTTCATTAATTGCACTAACAAAATAATCAGTGTCTACATTACCAGTAATTTTTACTCCAGAAGGGATAATATAAATTGAATTCTCAGGTTCAAATTTTTCCAAAAACCATAATCTCTTTTGAGCATAAGACATTGGGAATACTTTTTCTTTTCTACTTTGAGGAAGAATAAATTTTGAATCAATATCAATACCTTGCTCATTTAGTAAAATTCTAACAAGCTTTTGTTTTTCTGGTGATAGATTTTGATAATTATCAATTAATTCGTTCATAATCGCAATATTTAAGATTTTTCATTCAATAATTTTACTGTATCTTCATCGCTTAAATTTGAAACAAGTTTTAATATGTTTAAAGCATTTTTACTATCTGAATCTTTCTTATCCGTATTTTGTTTTTCTATTATTCCAGCAATATTTTT
This sequence comes from Melioribacteraceae bacterium, assembly GCA_041741395.1. GTDB lineage: Bacteria > Bacteroidota > Ignavibacteria > Ignavibacteriales > Melioribacteraceae. The sequence goes on along the minus strand of JBGSKB010000537.1, from coordinate 4,581 downwards.
TATTGTTGCATTTTTAAAGACTGCAACAAGCGGAATTTCAGTATTAAATATTTTTCTTATCCTTGAAACTAATTGGGTCCCGATTAGTGAGTTTCCTCCAAGTTCAAAGAAATTATCATTTATACCAATTTTTTCAATACCTAAAAGTGATTTCCATTCATCTTGGATTATTTTTTCAATTTTTGTTTCGGGTTCAATATATTCAGTTTCAATTTCCGGTCGTTGATGGAATGAGCTTTCGGTTAAAACTTCAGAAATATCCTTTTGAATAAAGTATGATTTATCAATTAAAAATTTTTCAATACTACTTTGTAAATCTTCTATTGATATGATAATTTGACTTGGAGAATTTTCAATCAGAATTTTCTCTAAAATTTCAATTGCTTGATTTGGTTTTATTCCACTTTTTCTTTGGTTATTGTCGTTATCTGAAAAATCCCAAGCATCCCAATTAACAGAAATTAATTTCGTTGAACTGGATAAATCTTTACTAACAGAAAGAACATATGAATCAACAAAATTATTTACCGCAGAATAACTGGCAAAACCTAAACCTCCAAGAACCGCAGAAAGTGATGATTGGAAAAGTATAAACTTAACACCTATATTTTTTGTTGCTTCTACTAAATTAATTGAACCTTTTATTTTTGGAATTGCCTGAAGGTTATAATTTGGCAATTCAAATTGATTGATTAGTTGAATTGTATTTTCTCCAACTATCCCAGCGGCATGAAAGACTCCATCAAGTTTACCGAATTTTGAGTAAACTTTATCAATATTATTTTTAACCTCTGAATAATCACTGACGTTACACTTGAGAACAATTAATTCAGAACTATCTTTTTCAATTTCAATAAGTTGTTTGATTTTTGCAATAATTGAATCAGAATCTTGTGAATTACTAATTACTTTTTCCCAATTTTCTTTGTGTGGTATTTCAATCTGATCAATTAAAATTATGTTTGCTTTATAATTTTTTGCAAGATATTGAGCAATTGTTAATCCAATTTTTCCAAAACCGCCTGTGATAAGATAAATACCTTTTTCACTAAGTAATTTTATTTTATTATCATTCCTAGAAATTAGTTTTATTGATTCATATTCTCGCAACCATTTGTATCCATTTCTAATAGCAACTACATGTTCAATAGAACTATTAAAAACTTCATTTAAGAAAATATTTTCATTAGTCAATTCAAATTCTTTTTCGAAATTTAAATCAATTAATTTTGTTGAGAAATTTACAAATTCCTGTCCAATAACATTGACAGCACCAAGAATAGTTGATTTAATAGGAATTATATTTTCAGTACCTAAAACTTCAAATAGATTCGAAGAAATAATATTCAAATCTATTTTATTAGTTATATTATTTTCTGAAAGTGCTTTCCCAATATAAATCAAACTTAAATAACCAAAAACTTGGGGATATTCTAAATTGTCCTCTGTTTGAGAACTTGTTGAACTCCAATTGTGAATAATTATATCGGGAATAAAATTATCTTTTAATAAATCTTCAAATAATTTTTTATAATCTGAATAAAGTTCAGCATTTATATTTATTTTATTAAAATCTTTTTGATATTTATCACCTATGTAAATAGTTTTTAAATTATCTTTTACTGTAATTTTTAAAACACTATCAGTAATTCTAAAAACATTGTTATCAAATACTAAAATCTTTTTACTTGCAAAATTATCGTATTTATTAAGTCTTGTATTTTTTCTCTTCCACGTTGATTCATAAATCCAATTGTCTAAATTTTTGTTATTCTTATATTTATTTTTAGGACTTTCATTTTTGCTATAATTAATCCAAAATCTTTTTTTACTAAATTCATATGTTGGCAAATGTTGTTTATTCGGTTTTTTTTCGTACAATTCCTCCCATTTTATCTTGATACCATTGAGCCACAAATTCCCAATTGCTTTTAAATATTCTTGCACATCATTTAAATTCTGGTAGGGTGATCTTACCAAATTCAGAATAATAAAATTCTTTGCATTTTGATGTGATTTTGTCAAAGTAGTTAAAACATTTCCTGGTCCCACTTCAATAAAAATGCTATTTGGTATATTCAATAAATTTGAAATATTTTCAGAAAATCTAACCGTATATCTCAAATGGTTCACATAATAATTGTGATCAGTCGCTTCAAATTCAGTAATGATACTACCTGTAACATTTGACATGTATTTTATTTGGGGAGATTTAAGTTCAATTGACTGTAGTGTTTTTTTAAACTGTTCCAAAATATCATCCATCATTCTTGAATGGAATGCATGAGAAGTATGTAAAATTGTACAACCAATTTCTTTTTTGTTAAGATATTTTTCAAAATCAATAATCGATTCTAATTCACCTGAAACAACGCATAAATTTGGTGAGTTTATTACAGCCAAATCAAGATTATTAGGAAGATGAGCCCTCAATTCATTTTCAGATATTTTTATACTCAGCATATTTCCATGTTTAATAGATTGCATTAATTCACCTCTTTTAAAAACAAGAGTTAAGGCAGATTCTAAATCCATTACACCAGATAAACATGCTGCAACATATTCACCAATGCTATGTCCGACCATAATATTTGGAAAGATTCCAATATCCATCAGACTTTTTGCAAGTGAGTATTCAACAATAAATAGAGAGGGTTGAGTATATTTTGTCTGCTTCAATTTTTCAGAAGCAATATCTAGATTGTTTTCAGTAGAAAATATAATTGATCTAATTTCTAGATTAAATTTCCTTAATAAAATTTCTGAACAAATATCGAAATAAATTCTGAATGAAGGAAGTGATTCATATAGATCTTTGCACATATTTACATATTGTGAACCTTGCCCACTGAACAAAAATACAATTTCATTTTCTAATAACTTACCATTGTTATTAAAAGTCATTATATTCTTAGTTAAATTCTCAACTATTCCATTCGCTGAATTTCCAACGGTGAATTTCCTAAAATCAAATTCTTTTCTTCCAGTTTGAAGTGTATATGCAGTGTCATCAATGAATAATTCTGAATTAGATTTTAAATATTCAATAAATTTATTTTCATAGTTTGATAACGAACTTTTTGACTTTGCCGAAAATGGAATTATCCTAAAATTATTATTAATAACACTTACATTTTCCTCTGCCTCCTCCAATACAACGTGTACATTAGTCCCACCAATTCCAAATGAACTTACGCCAGCTCTTCTTGAAGAAAATGTATCCCAATCTTTAAATTCTGTATTTACATAAAATGGTGAATCTTCAAAGTTAATTTTTGAATTTGGTTCTGAAAAATTAATACTTGGTACTAATTTTTTATGTTTTAACATTAATGCTGTTTTTATTATTCCCGCTATACCGGCTGCAGTGTCAAGATGTCCCAAATTAGATTTTACCGAACCTATTGCACAAAATTTATTTTTTGTTGTTTCACTTCTAAATGTTTGATTTAATGCATCAATCTCAATTGGATCACCAATTGATGTACCTGTCCCATGAGTTTCAATATATCCAACTGATTCAAATGCTACTTCTGCCATTGAATATGCTGACAAAATTACATCTCTTTGTCCAACAACTCCCGGAGCTGTATATCCAACCTTTATAGATCCGTCATTATTATAAGCTGATCCTTTAATAACAGCATATATATTATCTTTATCTCTAATAGCGTCATCAAGTCGTTTTAAAACTATAATTCCGGTACCATTACTTGGAACTGTACCGGCAGCATTGTTATCAAAAGGTCTACAGTGTCCATCTGGAGATAAAATCATTCCTTCTTGATAATGATAACCATTTTCTTGAGGGAAAGAGATTGTTGATCCACCAGCAATTGCTAAATCACATTGATAATTTAATAGATTCATACAAGCAACATGAGTTGCTACAAGTGAAGTTGAACAAGCAGTTTGTATATCTAAACTTGGTCCATTCAAATTTAATTTATATGAAACTCTGGTTGTCAAAAAATCTTTTTCATTTCCAATTGAAAATTGGTAACCTTCAGCACTTACATTTAAATCCTTTTTCGAATTTAAATATTGCATAATATAAGTGTTCATCCCAACACCACCAAAAACACCAACAGTTCCAGCATAATTTTCTGGAGTATACCCTGAATCTTCAAATGCTTCCCAGCAGCATTCTAAAAATATTCTTTGTTGCGGGTCAAGCATTTCAACTTCTTTTGGATAGAATCCAAAAAAATCTGCATCAAATTTATCAGCATCCTCAATTATACCTCTTGATTTAACATAATTTGGATCTTCTAAATATTCTGGATCAATCCCGTTAGCGAATAACTCTTCATTTGTGAAATGAGTAATTAATTCTTTCCCTTCGCATAAGTTTTTCCAGAATTCCGATATATTTTTTGATCCTGGAAATCTGCATGCCATCCCAATGATTGCTATTTCAAATCCAGTTTTATCACTCAAATTAAATCTTCCTTTTTTTCATTCTTTCTTGATTCAATTGTAATTTTTGCTTTTGAAGACTTACTCTTTCCTTAATAGTTACTTCAGCAGTATTTAACTGATTTCCATTCTGCAGAAATTCGCTAAAAAGTTTAATCGTGG
>JBGSKB010000536.1:0-2004 GCA_041741395.1 Melioribacteraceae bacterium | reverse complement strand
TTCCAATTAGAATGAAATAAAATGGAATTACTAATTTGTATTTTGAATTTAACGAAAGTGAAAGTAAAACGGCTGAATGAATTAAATGATATAAAATTCCAGTTCTGTAAGTTTCTAATAATTCCGAAGTAAGAATTGTTTTTAACCCATGCACACCAAAAGCTCCAAGTGCAACTCCTAAAGCTCCAATTATTGCAGAAATTATGATATGATTTTTGTTCATTTTTACCAAATGTCATTCCCGAATGTTTTTATCGGGAATCTATTAAATTTTTAATGGATTCCCAATCAAGCTGGGAATGACAGACACAAAGGTTTACAAAATATTACTTGCCAACTCAGCAAGTTCAGATCGTTCACCTTTTTCTAAATTAATGTGAGAATATAATTTTTGTCCCTTAAAATGATCAATCAAATAAGAAAGTCCGTTTGATTGCGTATCCAAATATGGATGATCAATTTGGTAAATATCTCCGGTTAATACAATTTTAACTCCGGCACCTGCACGCGTAATAATTGTTTTAATTTCATGCGGTGTTAAATTTTGCGCTTCATCAACAATAAAAAATATTCTCTGTAAACTTCTTCCTCGAATATAACTTAACGGTTCAATTACAAGTTTATTATCTTTAACCAAGTTTTCAATCGTAGCAAATTTTGTATCAGTCTCTTTAAATTGATCTTGAATTACTTTTAAATTATCCCACAGAGGCTGCATATATGGACCAATTTTGCTTTCTACATCTCCGGGTAAAAATCCAATATCCTTATTACTTAACGGAACAATAGGCCGGGCAATATAAATTTGTCTATAACTTTTCCTAACTTGAAGAGAACTTGCCAAAGCCAGCAAAGTTTTACCGGTTCCAGCTTTGCCGGTTAAAGAGACTAAAGGTATATCCGGATTGCATAAAGCATGTGTTGCAAAAGTCTGTTCAGCATTTCTCGGTATTATTCCATAAATATTTTCTTTATCAATTCTTTCAAATATTTTCATTTCTTGATTTAGATAAGTCAAAACTGAACGATGTTCGTTTTTTAAAATAAAATATTTATTCGGAACTAATTCTACATTTATATGTTTTGCAATTTTATCTGCTTCAATTGAAAATGGTGTTTTAAATAATTGCTGAATTATTTCATCATCAAAATTTTCAATAATTTCCTTTCCGCTATATAATTCTTCTATACTTCCAACTCTATCAGTTGTATAATCTTCCGAAAGTACGCCGAGAGCCTTGGCTTTCATTCTAAGATTAACATCTTTAGAAACAAGAATTACTTTCTCATTTACTTTTGATTCTTGATGAAGCAGCAAAGCAGTATTCAAAATTCTGTGATCGGGGGTATCTTCTCTAAACGACTCTTTAATTTCTTTTGCCACACTTTTAGAAATTACAATTCTAACTTTTCCTTTTCCTTTTCCAAGCGGAACACCGCCGTTAAAAAGATTTTTCCCGGTTAATGAATCTAACGTTCTAACAAACTCACGAGCATTTAAATTTATTACTTGGCTGCCACGTTTGAAATGATCTATTTCTTCAATTACAGTAATAGGAATAACAATATTGTTTTCCTCAAATTGATGAATGCATGAAGGATCATGTAAGATTACATTTGTATCAAGCACAAAGGTTTTAACGGATTTTTGTTTTGCCATATCTCAAAATTTATTTATGAACTTTTCAAAAATAGTTAATGAATGTTTTATTCTGAAATTAATAGAAATAATTTTTTCATTCTGAAAAAGGTATGTAAGTATTATTTTAGAAGTATAGAATTTATCGACCAATATTTTATATGGAGATATTATGGCAATAGAAAGTATAAATCCAACAACCGGAAAAATGATAAAGTCGTTTGATACTTTTACAAATGAGAAAGTTGAAATTATTATTAATGAAATGCAAAATGATTTTCTCAAATGGAAAGAAACGACTTTTGATGAGAGAAAAAAACTAATGTTAAACACAGCAAATATTTTAAGAAATGAAAAAAATAAAT
>JBGSKB010000535.1:0-1693 GCA_041741395.1 Melioribacteraceae bacterium | reverse complement strand
TGGCAACAATTTCTTTGTTATTTAAAACTTCAATTGCACCGCGAGGACCCATAACTGCAATTTCCGCGGATGGCCAAGCATAATTAATATCGCCGCGTAAATGTTTTGATCCCATAACATCGTAAGCGCCGCCGTAAGCTTTTCTTAATATTATTGTAATTTTAGGAACAGTAGCTTCGCCGTATGCAAATAATAATTTTGCACCGTGTAAAATTATTCCGCCATATTCTTGAGTAGTTCCGGGCAAGAATCCGGGAACATCAACTAAAGTTAAAATTGGAATATTAAAAGCATCACAAAAACGGACAAATCTTGCAGCTTTTCTTGATGAATTTATATCTAAAACTCCAGCTAAATAGTTAGGCTGATTTGCAACAATTCCAACTGAAATTCCATTAAATCTTGCAAAACCAGTAATTATATTTGGCGCATAATGTCGCTGAATTTCTAAAAATTCATGATTATCTGCAATTGAATGAATTACATTTTTTACATCGTAAGGTTTGTTTGGGCTATCGGGAATTATTTCATTTAAAGTATCTTCCAATCTATCAATCGGATCATCACAAACTACTAACGGCGGATCTTCCAAATTATTTTGCGGAAGATAGCTTAACAATTTTCTAATTAGTAAAATCCCTTCTTCTTCAGAATCAGCAACAAAATGAGTTACGCCGGATTTTGTTCCGTGAACCATTGCACCGCCAAGTTCTTCATCCGTTACAACTTCACCGGTTACTGTTTTTACAACTTTTGGACCGGTAACAAACATGTAGCTTGTATTTTTACTCATGATTGTAAAATCAGTTAAAGCTGGTGAATAAACTGCTCCGCCGGCACATGGACCAAAAATTGCCGAAATTTGTGGAACAACACCGGAAGCTAAAATATTTTTTAGAAAAATATCAGCATAACCGCCTAAACTTTTTACACCTTCTTGAATTCTTGCACCGCCGCTATCGTTTATTCCAATTACGGGAGCTCCGACTTTCATTGCTTTATCCATAACTTTGCAAATTTTCTGCGCGTACATTTCTGAAAGTGATCCGCCGAAAATTGTAAAATCTTGAGAAAATACATAAACCAATCTTCCATCAATTGTTCCGTAACCGGTAACAACTCCATCCGATAAATATGTTTGTTTATCTAAACCAAAATCTACGGTTCTGTGCGAAACGAACATATCAAATTCTTCGAAAGAACCATCATCAAGCAGCATTTCAATTCTTTCTCGTGCGGTAAATTTTCCTTTTTGATGCTGAGCTTCAATTCTTTTTTCACCGCCGCCTAAACGCGCTTTTTGACGCATTTCCATTAATTCTTTAATCTTATCTTGTAACGACATTATTTCTCCTGAAAAAACTAATTTATTTAAAATTGTTTATTTATCTGAACAAAGTTCTGTTAAAACTCCACCAGTTGATTTTGGATGAATAAAAGCAATATTTAAACCTTCTGCACCTTTTCTTGGATTTGTATCAATTAATTTTACTTCTTTTTGCTGCAATTCACTCAATGATTTATGCAAATTTTCAACATGAAATGCGATGTGATGAATTCCTTCGCCTTTTTTCTCAATGAATTTTCCTATTGGTCCATCTGGTGAAGTTGATTCTAAAAGTTCAATTTTTGTTTCGCCAACTTTAAAAAAGGCTGTTTTAACTTTTTGATCTGCAACTTCTTCCACTGCGTA
>JBGSKB010000534.1:0-2651 GCA_041741395.1 Melioribacteraceae bacterium | reverse complement strand
TTTTGAGAAAATTAAAAATAAAATTTTGTTAATCCATCCCTTCGGGAGAAGAGAAAGGGCACACTTAATAAATGTTATTTTTTATATTTTATTTTTATCAGGTTGTAAGATAGAAATCGTTATGTCTTCAAAAAAAAATATGAAAAAATTAGCATTTCCTGAATTACCCATGTTTAATGATGAATTAGTTGAATCATGTAGAGAAATAAAAGATTTCAGACCAATATTTTTTGAAATATATAAACATATCGGAATAGTTAGTAATCTTGTAGCTTGTATAAATAAAAAGGATTCATCTAGAATAATTCAAATTTCAAATTCACATTTTGGAATATTAATTGGGTTAGTAAATCGATGTTCTCGTTTAATGCTTGCGAATACAGTTTTAGCATCGAAAGGTACTTTAGGCGAAACTACAACTATCATTGATCGATGTATTCTTGAGTCTGCAATTAATGTCAGATGGATATGTAAATTTAAAAATAATAATTCATTTGAAAGATTTATTACAAGTAGTTTAAAGTCAGATTTAGAATTAGAGAAAAATATCAAACAAAAAATTAATGAAAGAAAAGACAACATTATTGAAATTGAAGAAAGAATGTTAAAGTCAATTAATAGATGTATTATTCTGTCTGAGATTGACAGAGATCAAATTGAAACTTATCAAAGGTTCCCAAATTTTGAAACACGTATTAAACAACTTGAATATGAAAATGAAGAGCTTCCATATACAGTTATGCAAAGAATTGGTTCTCATCATGTACATGGTACATGGACTAGTTTACTAACTCACTATTTGGAAGAAATAGATGGAGAATTATTTCCCAGAGATAATGATGTTTCAATCCATGTAAATCAATTTATTTCAATCTCACTTGAAGTTTTAGAAATGTTAAAAGATTTTTTAAATTTTATATCAATAAATGTGAGCTTGGCAAATCAATACTTAGAAAAATTAAATGAAATTAGAATTCTAGTTGATAAATATCGTATGGAAATTTTTGGTAATGATTTTAATGAAATAAAAGTATAAAATATGTTTAAACATATTAAAGCAGGTAATTTATTTGCTGTTTTAGGCGGCAGGTTATCCGTTAGCTAATGGAAACGGATAACGGAGCGCCGCCCTTATATGCTAGATTGCTTCAAAGAAGAAAGAGAATATGGCAAAGCTGTTTAGGAATATTAAACATATGGTTGGCAAATATTCTACCGGAAGAAATGTAATTATTCTGTTTGTATTCACTCAAATAATATATTTCCTAATGTTGTTTTATACAATTCCCAAAGTGATGAGCTATGCAAATGGAATGAAAATACTTGATCTCATGCCAACTGGTTTTAGTGCAGATTATGCAAAAACATTGTTTGACGAATTAGGCGTTGTAGGAAGAGATTATTATCTATTTAGACAAATTCCGCTCGATATGATTTATCCCTTTCTATTTGCTGTGACATATTCATTATTACTAACCTATCTGTTCAAGAAAAGTTTTGATACTGAGAGTAAGTTACAATTTCTAAGTATCATTCCTCTATTTGGTGGCTTCTTTGATTACATGGAAAATATCGGAATAATTATAATGTTGTCAAACTATCCAATATTTTCTTCTATGTTGGCTAATGTAACAAATCTATTTTCAATATTTAAAAGCATTAGCACAACGCTGTTTTTTATTTTATTGGTAATTGGAATAATTGGTTTTATCGTTAAGAAATTTAGGAGATCACAAACTCGCATATAACCATGTACTATGATAAAAGTCAATAAAAAGTTGTAGATGATTTAAAGGAACAAAAACAAAACGTAAGTTTCAACTTATTAGATCGGGTAACTAATTTACTGTTTTGGGCAGCAAGTTATTTACGCCGCCGTTTTGTAGCTTGTCTACTTAATTCAATCACAAGTAAATCGAAAGGAAAAAATGAAAAATATACTTTTGCCTGTAATATTTATCATATTGGTACTAACCAATCTATTGTCGGGACAAAGTGAACAGCAAAATGCTGCGCTCGAACAGAAAATCAGAAATCTCGAACAATCAGAAGTAGATGCGTTATTGCGAAATGACTTAACTACAATGGAAAAATTATGGGCTAAAGATTACACTGTCAATAATCCCCGTAACGAAGTAGGAAAGGCGAGTGAAGGTCCTATTCGTGCCGGGATTCGTATTTATTCTTCGTTCGTTCGAGAAGTTGAGCGAGTATTAATTCATGAAAACACAGTTATTGTAATGGGACGAGAAACAGTTGTTCCAAAAGGCGATGCGTCTGATGCTGGGCAAACCATTAGGCGTCGTTTTACAAATATCTGGATGAATAGAAACGGTGAATGGCTCTTAACTGCGCGACATGCGAATGTAATTTGTAAAGATTAAATTATGTTTTATTTGCAAAGATTATTGGCTTTTGGAGTATTACAATAGTTTTTACAAATATTTTTTAATTTAGCTATAATTTAAGCTACATAACAAACAAATCCTCGCTAAAAACAAGCGAGACAACAAATTGACTACGGTTTGTGCGTAAAAAGGAATTACTAAATAATTTAAATAATTACTTTAGATTAGGAAAAATATGATTAATCATCTTGAAACTGCAATAACGCAATTTGATAATGGTTTTAATTGTGCACAATCTGTTTT